>CAIXLU010000227.1 GCA_903920315.1 uncultured Oscillochloris sp. | reverse complement strand
CCGCCAAGCAGCTCGCCGGTCACGCCAGCGTCGAAACCACCGCCCGCTACGACCGGCGCGGCGAACAGGCCCGCCAGCGCGCCGCCGAGAAGATCCACGTGCCCTACTTTCCCTCCGAGATCCGTGAGGGATGACGGGGGGCATATCCCCTGATCTCGGCAAGGATTCGCGCAAGACCGCGATGTCCTCTGCCGCGCATGACTAAAGAACCATTGACTCCCTCGTACCTGTCGCTTACACTCAGTCTATCGTAATCGTGAGGGGGGGGGCTATGCGTTTCCGTGCGCGTCTTCAGCCTGATGGAACCTGGCTCGAACGGGAACTTCTCCGTCGCGCCTGGACGTACCAGGATCTTGCCCAGCATGCCGGGATTAACCGCATGACGATCTATTTCCTGCTCCATCCGGGTACGTACGGCAGCCGCCGCAAGATCCGTCACGGCACGCTTATGCCACGCACGGCACGTGCCATTGTAGAGGCTCTGGTCGGTCCGGACGGCTCTATCGCCGATATGCTTGAGCGCTATTTTGAGGTAGATCGCCGTCCCGTGGATCGTCGCACGGCCTCGTCCTGAGTGCATCACGGGTGGGTTAGCGAGTCGGGGTGCTATGTCTGCTCTTCGTCGCCCGTCCCTTCCCGAACATGGTCAGCTCGTTGACGTGCGCCAGCGCCGCTATGTCGTTACGGAGATACGTCAGAGTACCCTGCCTCCTGACCCGTTCGCGGCGTACGACCCCACTCCACAGCACCGAGTCACTCTCGCTTCGGTTGAGGATGATGCCCTCGGTGAGGAACTTCAGGTCATCTGGGAGATCGAGCCAGGTGCCCAGGCCATCGAGGGCGCGGCGCTCCCCCTGCCCCACGGATTCGATGACCCCCACCGCTTCGATGCCTTCCTCGACGCGGTGCGCTGGGGCGCTATCGCTAGTGCCGATGTGCGTGCCCTCCAATCTCCTTTCCGCTCCGGCATCACCATTGAAGACTACCAGCTCGATCCGGTCGTGCGTGCCATTCAGATGCCCCGCGCCAACCTGCTCATCGCTGATGATGTTGGTCTCGGCAAGACTATTGAGGCGGGTCTGGTCGTCCAAGAACTGATTCTGCGCCACCGCGTCCGGTCGGTTCTCATCGTCTGCCCGTCCGCGCTTCAGATCCAATGGCGCGACCAGATGCGTGATAAGTTTGGGCTGGCCTTCCGCATTGTTGATACGGAATTGATGCGTGGCCTGCGCCGCTCACGCGGCCTGCACGTTAATCCTTGGACTCACTTTCCACGTCTGATCACCTCGGTGGACTTCCTCAAGCGTGAGCGGCCCATGCGTCTATTCCGCGAGATCCTCCCCGGTCCCGATGAGCCGTCTTACCCGCGCACCTTCGACCTCCTGATTGTGGATGAAGCCCACAACGTGGCTCCCTCGGGTCGAGGGAAGTACGCGACGGACTCTCTGCGCACATTGGCCAT
Organism: uncultured Oscillochloris sp.; assembly: GCA_903920315.1. Classification (GTDB taxonomy): domain Bacteria; phylum Chloroflexota; class Chloroflexia; order Chloroflexales; family Chloroflexaceae; genus Oscillochloris. Next base: position 4,175 of record CAIXLU010000227.1, on the reverse strand, counting down.
TCGCACGATTGCCCCGCATTTCGAGCACCGCCTGTTTCTCTCGGCCACGCCGCACAACGGCTACCCCGAGAGCTTCACCGCCCTTCTGGAGTTGCTCGACCCACAGCGATTTGCGCGTGGCGTCGCGCCAGAGCGCCGCAGTCTGCTCGCCGTGATGGTGCGCCGCATGAAATCGGAACTGCCGCCGCGATGGGACGGCACGCCGCGCTTCCCCCCTCGCACCCTGGAGGCCATTGAGGTTGCCTATACCCCGGAGGAGGTGCGTGTCCACCAGGTGCTGCGCCACTACACGCAGTTGCGCTTGAAGGGAGCCAGCGACCAGACGGAGCAGGTGGCCAGCGAGTTCGTCCTTACGCTGCTCAAGAAACGGCTCTTCTCCTCACCCGAGGCGTTTGCCCGCACCCTCGCCCAGCATACCCAGTCGTTGGAGACTGCCCGCACGCACGGTGCCCGCCCGACCCGCACCCCGGTGGGCCTCTTGCGCACCCAGTTGGAGCAGGCGGATGAGGAATTTGGCGACGACGAGGTGGCCGACACCACCCTCGACGATACTCTCGATACGGCGACGCGCCTCTTCCGCGAGTTGACGCCGGAGGAGCGAGCACTGCTGGACGAGTTGCGGGCGTGGGCAGAGGACGCACGTGGCCGACCCGACCAGAAAACCCACGAGCTGATTCGCTGGCTGAAGGCGCAGTTGCTTACCCCCAACGGCCAGTGGACCACCGAGCGCGTGATTATCTTCACCGAGTATCGCGACACTCAGCGTTGGCTGCTCCAGATGTTGACCAGCGCCGGACTCGGCGGCGGTGAGCGCCTGATGAGCCTCTACGGCGGGATGCCCACCGACCAGCGCGAGCGGATTAAAGCCGCCTTCCAAGCCCACCCGGATGTCGCACCCGTGCGGATTATGCTCGCTACCGACGCGGCATCCGAGGGTATTGACCTTCAGAACCATTGCTCTCGGCTCATCCACATTGAGATTCCCTGGAACCCCAATCGTATGGAGCAGCGCAATGGGCGCGTGGATCGCCACGGCCAGCATGCCGCCTCGGTACAGATCTTCCACTTCGTTAGTAAGGGCTGGAGGGATCGCCAGGTGCACGATGCCTTGGCCCCCAACGAATTGGCAGCCGACCTGGAGTTCCTGATGCGGGCGGCGTTGAAGGTGAATACCATCCGCGAGGATTTGGGCAAGGTCGGCCCCGTGATTGCCCGTCAGGTTGAGGAGGCCATGCTTGGGCGGCGAGTGCGACTGGAGACGGCGAACGCTGAGCGTGAGTCCGAGCCGGTGCGTCGGCTGCTGAAGTTTGAGCGGCAGTTGCGTGAGCAGATCGCCAAGCTCCACGAGCAACTCCAGGAGACCCGACGTGACCTGAAGTTAGAGCCGGGGCGCGTGCAGACGGTGGTACAGGTCGCCTTGGAACTCGCCAACCAGCCCCCGTTGCGCCCTACGATCATCGCAGGAACCCCGGCCTTCCACGTCCCCGCGTTGACCGGCAGTTGGGCCGCGTGTGGCGAAGGTCTGATCCACCCCCACACCGGCGTCACGCGTCCCCTCATCTTCGACCACGCTCTGGCTGATGGGCGCGACGATGTGGTGCTGGCGCATCTGAACCACCGACTGGTCGCAATGGCCTTACGCCTTCTGCGCGCCGAGGTCTGGGCCACAGGCGGGCGCGGCAAACTGCATCGGGTCACGGCGCGAATCGTACCAAATGATACGCTGGAGCTACCGGCGCTGGTCGGCCACGCCCGGCTGCTGGTGTTAGGTGCCGACCATCAGCGACTTCACGAGGAGCTGATCGTCGCCGGTGGCCTGCTGCGCGAGGGCCGCTTCGCCCGCATGAATCTCACCGAGACCCAGCGGGCATTGGCGGCGGCGACGGATCGCCCGGTGTCCGCCGCGATGCAGGAACGTGTGGCGGCCCAGTGGCCGAAGCATCAGGACGCGCTCCTCGCGGCACTGGAGGCGCGTATGCGCGAGCGGGCGACCAGCATGGAGAAGCAACTCGGTGAGCGGTGTGACAAAGAGGTCGCAGACATCACCGCCATCCTGACGGAACTCCAGCGAGCGATTGCGACCGAACTGGACGAGCCGACCGTGAATCAAATGATCCTGCCAGACTTCTCAGATACCGAGCGCGATCAGTTTGCCCGCAATCAAGATAGCTTGCGTGCCCGTCTGGCTCAAATCCCCGGCGAAATTGTGGGCGAGACCGCCGCCATCCGCGCCCGCTATGCCAATCCGAGTCCCCGGCTCTTCCCGGTCGCGGTGACGTTTTTGGTGCCGGAGCGGCTGACTTCGTAACCATCGTGGTTTCTACCGATGAGGAGCACTGTCGATGTCTGACTCCCATGAGTCCGCATCCCTGCCTACGTCAGAGGGTTTGGTCAAGGTCATCATTGGCGCGATCGAAGCCCCCCTTGCCGAACTGATCGCCTATAATCGTCCGTTTCCCGCTTCACCGCGCCCCGTGAGCCTCGATCCATCAGTCGTGACGACGATTGGTGCCATGCTGCGTGTTTTGCCCGGCGTTGTCGGAACCGGGATGCAGGCATCCTCAACGACCTATCTCCTGACCTTTGCCCCTAACGTGACGGCACAACTCCAGGCAGGTAGTGCATCAATCATGCATGCCCTCGATGGCGGTGTGCGCGCAGTTGCCGTCGATGCGAGTGGGCGAATCATGGGAAATGGGACGCTCGTAGCGGCCCCAGGGCTCAGTAGTGTCGCCACGGCAGCCATGCTCTGGCAGACCCTTGCGCTCGTCACCGCCCAGCACTATCTTCACGACATGCAGCAGCAACTCCGTGTGATCCATGAGGAGGTACACGCTATCCAAGATCTGCTGATGGCGAGGGAGAAGGCCCGGCTGATCGGCCACGAGCGCTATTTGCAACGCACCGTAGACATGGTGAATCGCGGGTCCACCAAAGAACTGGACATAGCGGCCGTGAGCGTTCAGCTTGAGCAGATGGAGCGCGAGTGCGACGAGGTGCAGGCGCTCATGTACCACCTGATGGAGCGTCAGGTTCCCCAGATGCAAGCTGCCCCGCTCTGGGCATGGTTTCACTGGGAGGTGGAGAGCAATGTCACCGCTGCACAGAAATATGTTGATGAATTCGATCATGCGGCACACGTATTTATCGCCACAGTGCGCGTGAAAACGATGATTGCGGTCGTGCGCGCCCACCTCTTCCACCAGACCCAGATCAGCCTCGCTCGGCTAAAAGAAGCACGTGAGGATAGCAAACGGGGGTATCGGTTGATAGTGGACTTCTACACGATCATTATTGCGCGTGGGAAGGATGTCTGGGCGAGTACCGATATCCCCGGTTTCCTGAATGGCTTGCGACAAACGCTGATGCAGCGCCTCACAGAGCGGATTTCGTCCTACCACAAACAGATGGATCATCTCGACAGTGATCTCAGCACAACCCAACGCCAGATAACAGGTATAAATACACAGATGCCGCCGACGGTACTGCTTCGGGTGAATCGCAACGGCATGGTTCAGGTGTATGCGGCACCGCTGTCGGTTGGTTAGCTGAAATTGCACACACGAGGGTCTTCCCATGTCCATCGCCCGTCACCACGCCGAATGGCTCTCGCTGGTTGAGATCTCCGGGCCGTTCCTGAGCATGCCGGTGCTGCTGCGCGTCTTCCCGCAGGGCCTTGATGCGCACGACCCCGAGGTCAGTAAAGCGGTGCGCCGCGCCCTGGAGGAATGGCAGGACAACCAGCAGGGTTTGCGCCCCGACCCGGCTATTCATACAGCCTGGGTGCGCTTTGTGCTGCGTGAGGTACTGGGCTTGCCGTGGGGGATAGGGGATGGGGGATGGGGGATGGAAGGTGTCGCCCAATTCGACTGGAGCCGCGTCACCGTCACTATCCCTGAGCACGCTGAGATCCTGCGTCCTACTATCGTCATCCCCCAACCCCCAACCCCTACCTCCCAACCCCCAACCCCCAACCCCCAACCCCCAACCCCCAACCCCCATCCCCCATCCCCCAACCCCCATCCCCCAACCCCCAACCCCCATCCCCCACGCCTCCTCATCCAGATCGTTCCCCCCGCCCAGGATCTCGACAAGCCACTCAAAGACCATCGCTGGAAGGCGTCGCCCGCTACGCGCATGGCCGAACTGCTGCGCGGCACCGGCGTTCGCCTCGG
>CAIXLU010000226.1 GCA_903920315.1 uncultured Oscillochloris sp. | reverse complement strand
TGTTATACTCAGCAACTCAACTGTTTTAATACGAGACAAGGTGTCAGGTGTTAGGTGTTAGGTGTCAGGTGTCAGCGTGACACCCTGACACCCTGACACCTGATACCTGATACCTGACACCTTGTCCAAGCCTAGAATGCGAGTACGCCCAGTTTGGTTACGCCTAAGAGAATTGTCGGGCATCTCTCCCCTGATCTGGACTGTCTGGCGGCGATGTGGATTCTGATGCGTTTCGGCAACGCAAAGGACGCCGATCTCCTGTTTGTTCCCGCAGGCCGCACCCTCGATGATCTGCCTGTCGACTCGCTTCCCGATGTTGTGCATGTTGATACGGGTGGCGGTTGCTTCGACCACCACCACTCCGACGACCACTCCCTCAGCGCTGCGGAGTTGGTGCGCCGTGCGTGTGCGCCCGATAACGAAGCACTGCTGCGCCTGGTTGATCAGGTCACCCGCATTGATCACGCCGAGGCATATCCTGGTCGGCAGCCGGTTTTTTTTACGATCAACGACTTGATTAGCGGCTACAATGCCCTCTACCCTAACCGGCCTCAGCACGTGGTTCAAGCTATGCTGCCCAACCTCGATGCGTGGTATGAGAACGAGGCTCGGCAGATCCGGCTGGAGCGCGCCTTCGCACGCCACCTGGAATTCAATACGCGCTGGGGTCTGGGGATCGCCATGCAAAGCGACGACGGCGGCTCCAGCAGGCTGGCCTATCGCCACGGTGCGGTTCTCTACGCCTATCGTGATCGCCAGGGCCATATGGGTATCGCCGCCCAGCAGCGCTCCGATGTTGATCTTGAGGGTGTTTATCACGAACTGATGCGCCTGGATGCTCAGGCTGACTGGTACCTGCACCCCAGTCACCGTCTGCTGCTCTGCGGCACCCCCAAGGCTCCGCCCACGCAGCGATCAAACCTCTCCCTTGATGATCTTGTCGCTGTGCTGCGATCTGGTGGGTCGCGTGTGCGGAAATGAGAGAGTGGGAGGCAGGAGGCAGGAGGCCGGGTTCCGGGTTCCGGGTTCCGGGTTCCGGTGGCCGGTGGCCGGCTGCCGGAACCCGAATCCTGGACACGGAGGCTATCCCGCGTGACAGTTTGGGTACATGCACCGCATCCTGTTGCGGCAAATCTGCAATCCACAATCTGCAATCTAAAATCTGTACTAGGCGAACGAGTAGCCTTCGCTTGGTGCCTTATTGAGATCACGTCGCATCAAACGGGCTAGGTTCTGCTGCGCACGGTGTTGGAGCGACTTGATCGATCCTTGGCTGCGCCCCATCTGTCTGGCCGTCTCTTCAATCGAGAGATCGTAGTGGTAGCGAAGCCGAAGTACCTGGGCCTGGCTTGGGCTCAACTGGTGCATCGCCCCCAGCAGGGCGATCTGCTCGTCACTCATCTCCGAGAATTCTTCCTGATCTTCACCCGTGTCCACCCACGCTTCCAGCGGAACAGTGTGCGTCCGCTCGTGTCGGCGCAGTGAGTCAATCATACGGTCGTGGGCGATCCGGTAGAGCCACGCCGAGATTGACCACCCCCGATCTTCATAGCGCTCGATCCCCTCCAGCATGCGCAGAAAAACATCGGATTGGAGGTCACGGGCCAGTTCGGCGTCGCCTACACGATAGTAAATGTAGCGATAGATCTTCGGTGCAAAAATCTCGTAGATCGTGCTAAGAGCCTGGGGGTCCGACTGACGAGCGCGGTGGATGAGGTCGGGGCTGAGAGTCTGCGTGCTCACGGCGGGCTCCTTTTCAACAAGGCATTCTGCGGCGACGTGTGCGCAGTATAGCCCGCCATTGTCGTTTCTACGGTCACATTTACGTCCTATATTCGGTCGTAATCCGTTAACATCTGCGAATATGTGACGGTACTCCTTCGTGGGGATGGTGAGGGTGTTCTCGCTACGTTGATCTTGCTAAACACCCTGCGGGCGCGATACACTCATGTGAGGAAGTCAGAAACATGAGCCATCGGATGCGCCCCTATGTCGTTTCGCGCTCGCCTCTCCCTCGCCTACACCGGGTTCTTCGCCCTGGCCCTGCTGTTGCTTGGCTGCGGGACCTACTTCTCTGTGCGCCACTCGCTCTATAGCGGCGCAGATCGCGACCTCTGGGCCGCCACGCAGCAGGTGCGGGCGATCTTTAACGCCGGTGGGCTTGAACCCATCCGCACGCCTAGCGGCGAAATCTCGCTCTTTCTCAAGGGCGAGTTCATCCAGATCTTCAATAATCCCAATCTCGGCGCGCAGGTCTTTGACCCCAAGGGCCAAATTCTGGATAGCACGCCAAATCTGGATGGGCAGGACGTTGCCTTGCCTGAGGGTTCCCTCCGTCTTGGCGCCGAGGAGATGAATACGGGGCTGATCTCGCTGCGCGAGATTAGCGGCGTCCGCATTCAGTCGCTGGTGACGCCCCTGGTCCTCAAGAATGGACAGGTGGTCGGTATCCTCCAGATCTCGCGCCCGCTCAAGGATGTGGATTTGACCTTGGGAATCCTTACCTGGATCTTGCTTGGCGGTGGTGCCATCGCGCTGATGATCACCGCCGCAGGCGCGGCCCTGCTCTCGCGCCGTGCGCTGCTCCCCATAGACCAAGTGACACAGACGGCGCAGAGTATTGTGCGGGCCGAGGATCTCGGTCAGCGCGTGCCGGTACCGCCCCAGCAAGACGAACTGCACCGCCTGACGGTTACGATCAATGATCTGCTCGGTCGGCTGGAGGATCTCTTCAACGCCCAGCAGCGCTTTGTGGCCGATGTAAGCCACGAACTGCGCACACCTCTGGCGGCGATGCAGGGCAACCTAGAAATTCTCTCACGCGGAACCTGCAATAACCCTGAGATCCTCGATGAGACGATTGGTGATATGCGCCGCGAGACGGCCCGACTCATCCGCATGGTCAACGATCTGCTTGTGATCGCCCAGAGCGACACCCGTCGGCAGATCCGCAGCGAGGACGTTGAACTTGACACGTTACTGCTTGAGGTCTACCGCGAACTGCGCCCTCTGGCTGGCCCCGTCATCCTGCGTATTGGGGCCGAAGATCAGGTGCTGGCTACGGGTGACCGCGACCGGCTCAAGCAGGCGTTGCTGAACCTGGGGGTGAACGCGATTCAGCACACCGCGTACGGCGGCACTGTCACCCTGGGCCTAGAGCGGCGCGATGGCTTTGTCTGTATGACGGTCTCTGATACCGGCGAGGGCATTGCCGAAGATGATCTGCCGCATATTTTCGACCGATTTTACCGGGCCGACCGCTCGCGATCTCGACATAGCGGCGGTGCCGGGCTGGGCCTCGCCATCGTTCGCTGGGTTGCGGAGGCGCATAAGGGTTCGGTGACGGTTGCGAGCATCCCGGGGCGCGGCAGTACCTTCGCGATCTGGTTGCCGATTTCTGTAGACGCCGAGGTGGTGGTGGCGGACGATACCCCGATTGAACTGGCCGCACAAGAGAGTGGAGTTTTTTTATGAAAACGGATCATCTCACCGCGCAGGAACCCTCAGACCGCTGGCGTCGCCGGGGCAGGCGCACTGTCCTGGCGCTACGCTATGGGTTCGGGGCGTTCTTCCTCTACGGAGCCTACCACAAGACCACGCGCCACTGGATGACAAGCCCGGTGATGCGTGAGCATTTTGCTAAGCGGCTGAGCGAAATTGACCCCGAGTGTTTCTCAGCGACCTACCTGCGCCACTTCGCCATCCCCTGGTACCGACCAGTCTCCTGGATCCTCACCATCGGGCAGATAATTGTGTCGGTGGGGATGCTTTTGGGCATCGCGGTACGCCCAACCGCCGCCCTATCGCTTTTTCTGCTGCTGAATATCAGCGCCGGGGCTTTCTTCAACCCGAGCATGCCGCCCTTCCTGTTTGCCGCCGTCCTGTTTATGGCGACGCCATCGGGTCAGTGGTTTGGCCTTGATCGACTCCTGCATGCGAGGTATCCCAACGCGATTTGGTTTACATAAAGACGTGGTGAACATGAACACGTTCTGGGGTTAACCCCAGAACGTGTTCATG
>CAIXLU010000225.1 GCA_903920315.1 uncultured Oscillochloris sp. | reverse complement strand
GGTCGCAGAGCGACCGGGCCGTTTCTGCTGCTACGCCCCTACGTATTACCGATCCGCCAGGGCCGCAACGCCGGGCAGAACCTTGCCCTCCAGCAGTTCCAGAGATGCGCCGCCGCCGGTGGAGACGTGCGACATCTTATCGGCAAGGCCAGCCTGCTCGATAGCAGCGACGGAGTCCCCGCCGCCGATAATCGTGATCGCGCCAATGGCCGAGGCGTCGGCCATGGCCTGGGCAACGGCGAAGGTGCCACTGGCGAAGGGCTGCATCTCGAAGACACCCATCGGCCCGTTCCAGATCACCGTCTTGGATGCCTTCACTTCATCCGCGTAAATCTTCGCCGTCTCGGGGCCAATATCGAGGACGCGCCAGCCTGCGGGCACGGCGTCTACGCTGACCACCTGAGTGTTGGCGCTGGCGCTAAAAGCGTCGGCGATCACCGCATCTACAGGCAAGATCAGGCGGGCACCGGATGTCTCGGCCTTGGTAATCAGCGCACGGGCAACATCAACACTGTCCGGCTCGATCAGCGAGTCGCCCATCGTTTTGCCCTGGGCGAGCAAGAAGGTATTGGCCATACCGCCGCCAATCAGCAGCGCGTTGACCTTACCGAGCAAATTATCAATCACGTTGATCTTATCGCTGATCTTGGCCCCGCCAATGATCGTGACGAAGGGGCGAGCGGGGTCCTCTAGGGCACCGCCGATGAAGGCCAGTTCCTTTTCCAGGAGAAGACCAGCTACGCCGGGCAGAAGATGGGCCACGCCCTCGGTGCTGGCATTTGCACGGTGAGCCGCGCCAAAGGCGTCGTTCACAAACACATCGCCCAGCTTGGCCAGTTCCGCAGACATCTCCGGATCGTTCTTCTCCTCACGCGGATCGAAGCGAGTGTTTTCCAGCATCAGCACTTGGCCGGGCCTCAAGGCAGCGGCAGCCGCCTCGGCAGACTCTCCAGTGATCACCTCGGTCTTCTTCACCTCGCTGGCCTCAGGGAGTAACTCAAAGAGCCGCTCAACCACCGGACGCATACTGTACTTGGCGTTCACCTTACCCTTCGGTCGCCCGAGGTGCGACATCAGCACCACACTGGCACCATTCTCAAGCAGGTAGCGGATGGTCGGCAGCGCCGCACGGATGCGGGTGTCGTCGGTGATAGCCCCAGTATCGTCCTGCGGCACATTGAAATCTACACGCACCAATGCGCGCTTCCCAGCCCACTCGACATCGCGGATGGTCTTCTTTGCCATGGGATCTCCCCTCATCTTCTTCGATCCAATCCCAAACCCGGCCTATTGTAGCATAGGGAAGAGCCGCCGCTTCCTGCCCTATGCCTCCCGCCTCCCGCTAGATCAGCCGCAGCACCGCCAGTGCCCGGATCGTACTCGGCTCACGGGCTATCTCGTCCCAGGTACGGCCACGGTCATGAGAGCGAAGAAGTTGACCCGCATCGGTGCCGGCCCAACAGGTGTCCATATGATAACTGGAGGGGGCGAACACCGTAATCGCGCCCTGAAGGGGGCGCGAGAACGTAGAGTCCTGCCAGTTGGCCCCATTGTTCTCGCTATACACCAGCGCCGTGCCATCGGCGATAGCGGCAAGCAAAGTCTCCTGCTTCCCGGCGAGCATCGCCAGCGCATGGGCACCAGGGGCCGGCGGATGCTCGCCCATCCACTGAGCCACGCCCTGGGAGGT
>CAIXLU010000224.1 GCA_903920315.1 uncultured Oscillochloris sp. | reverse complement strand
GGGAGCAGGAGGCCGGAGGCCGGGAGCAGGAGACCGGAGGCCGGGAGCCAAGCGTTGTTGCCAGCATCCCAACCTCGGTTCCCGGTGCCCCCATCTGGTCGCCAGAGGCCGAGGCAATGCTCAAGAAGATCCCCTTCTTTGTGCGCGGCAAGGCGCGGGGCAATGTCGAGAAGTACGCCCGCGAGCGCGGCATTGCGGTGATTACTGCCGATGTGCTGCTGACCGCTAAGGAAAGTATCGGCGCGTAACCATTTTGGGTTTTAGATTTTGGATTTTGGATTGCAATCTAAAATCCAAAATCCAAAATCTAAAATCTAAAATCTGTAATCTGTAATCTGTAATCACTATGACGACAGCAACGTCCAGACCACTCCACGAGATCACGCTGCTGAGTGCGGCTGAGCGGCTCAAGGGTCGGCCTAAGCTCTGTAGCGACTGCGGGATCTGCTCCAGCAGCTACCGCCCGCTGTTGCCGCAGGTCTGTGTGTTCGTGGAGAATAAGAGCGAGCAGATTGAGCGCAAACTCCACGGGCGTAACCGGAACGACGGTGACGAATTGCTCTTTGGGATCTCTCGCTCGATCCACGTTATCAGAATGGCGAAGCAGAATCCCGAGGCCCAGTGGAGCGGGATCGTCACTGCGCTCGGTGCCCTGCTGCTTGAGCGCGGCATGGTTGATGGGGTGATTACAACGGCGACGGTGCCGGGTACGCACCACGCACCGCTGCCCATCCTTGCCCGCACGCCAGCGGAGGTGATCGCCAGCGCCCGCAATAAGCCTTGTCTCTCGCCAAATCTGGATGTACTCGATCAGGTGCGCGAGAGCGGCGTGAGGCGTCTGGCCTTTATCGGCACGAGCTGTCAGGTACACGCCCTGCGCGCTATTCAGGATCAGCTGGATCTCGAAAAACTCTACGTTATCGGCATTCCGTGCACCGACAACGTGGCCTACCCTGATATGCTGCGATTCCTCAAGGTCGCATCAAAGTCGCCTGAGACGATTGTCCATCACGAGTTCATGCAGGATTTCCGGGTCTGGATGCGCCATGAGGATGGCCATATCGAGAAGGTGAACTATGTTGATTTGGATGTCTCGGCGTTGGGCGGGGAGCGCGGAATCTTCCCGGCGGCGTGTCTCTCCTGCTTCGATTACCAGAACACCCTGACAGACATCACCATCGGTTATCTGGCCGCACCGCTACCGCCCACCGAACGTTGGCAGTGGACGATGGTTCGCACGGAGGTCGGTGAGGAACTCTTTAGCGTGATCCGACCCTTCCTAGAGTTTGGTACCTTTACCCAGCGCGGCAACCGCCTTGTCGGAATCAGCGAGTATGTACGCATGCTTAAACGACCGCGTGGGCGTCCGCCATTTCCCATCCGCGCATTGATCGCTTGGATGCAGCGCAACCGTGGACCCCGTGGCATGGAATTTGCCCGCTCGGTTATTGAGATGAAGCTGCTGCGTAACCTTCAGTATGTCCGTGATGAGCACAGCCGCATGGAGCCGCGTATTGTGCCCTGCCATGTCTATCGCGCCCTCGCTCAGTACGCTCAGGTCTATGAGGAAGAGTTTGGGAGGCCATTGTATAACGGCCAACGACCAACCACCAACACTGCGGTCTGATACGCTCGGCTCGCCGTCCTTCGTTCTTCGTTCGTCGCCAAGGAGAAAGAATTTATGTCTTTGATCATCGCAGTGTATGGCAAAGGTGGTATCGGCAAGTCCACCACGTCGGCAAACCTGTCGGCAGCAATGGCCATGAAGGGCGCGAAGGTCCTCCAAATCGGCTGTGACCCCAAGCACGACAGCACATTCCCGCTCACCGGAATTCTCCAGCCTACGGTAATTGATGTCCTTGACGCGGTTGATTTTCATATTGAGGATGTGACCAAGGAAGACGTGCTGCGCACCGGGTTTGCTGGTGTTGATACACTAGAAGCCGGTGGCCCGCCAGCCGGTAGCGGCTGTGGCGGCTACGTGGTGGGCGAGACGGTCAAACTGCTCAAGGAGTTCGGGCTGTACCACAAGTACGACGTAATTCTCTTCGACGTACTCGGCGACGTCGTCTGCGGCGGTTTCTCGGCCCCGCTGAACTATGCCGATTTTGGCATCATCATCGCAACCAACGACTTCGACAGCATCTTCGCGGCCAACCGGCTCTGCCTGGCCATCGCCCAGAAGAGCCAGCGTCACAAGGTGAAGATGGCCGGTGTGATTGCCAACCGGGTGGACTATGTGAATGGCGGTGGCACCAGCTTGCTTGAGCAGTTCGTCGAGACGGTCGGCACGAAGATTATTGGTAAGGTGCCCTACCACGACCTGATCCGCCGCTCACGTCTGGCAGGCAAGACCATGTTCGAGATGGAGGGGCCGGATAAAGAGAAGTGCCTCCAGCCTTTCTTGGATATGGCCGAGTTGATCCTGGGCGACCCCGAGTCGAGCATACCTACCCCGCTGAACGACCGTGAGATCTTTGATGTAATCGGTGGCTGGAAGTAAATCACTGAGATGAACATAGCCGATAGCCGATAGCCGATAGCCGGACATCAGAGGCACTGAATCATGAAGCGGGGTGGGGGCATTGCCCCCACCCCGCTTCGTATGATGCCCAACTATCGGCTATCGGCTATCGGCTATCGGCTATTCTCACATCAACATATCAGGCGTGAGCCGTTGCGTGAAGTAGTGCATCGCAATATTCACCATCCAGACCCAGTCGAGTTTCCGGCCCGCCATCCGCCGGTAGATCCCCGGCCACGAGTAGACGGCGCGCTGTACCTTGATAAAATTCTTCAAGAACTGCTCGCGCTCGATCTTGGCCGGCTCATACATGTAGTGGAAGGTGTCGTATTTGTCCCAATCGAAGTGGGTGATCCTCGGCTTGATCTCGTTGAACCAGGGCGTGCCGGGGAAGGGGGTCGCGATAGTGAAGACCGGAAATTCGATCCGGTTCTTCATAATAAAGTCGAAGGTATGCTGGAAGCTGCTGTTGGTGTCGGTATCGAAGCCGAAGATGAAATATCCCTGGATGGCAATGCCCTGCTTGTGGACATTGGCAACCACCTCTTCGTAGTTAGATACCCGGTTCGATCCCTTGTGGACATATTTGATCGTCTCGGGTGAAACCGACTCAAAGCCGACATTGAACATTTCACAGCCGGCCTGGGCCGCCAGTTCAACAAACTCGGGCTTCTCCAGGAAGTTCATCGAGATATTGGCGTTCCATGTCGCGCCCAAGCCCACCAGCGCGTTGAAGAGTTCATTGGCGTAGGAGGGCTTAAAGCAGATATTATCATCCATGAACGAGAAGCGCAGATCCGCCCTGCCCGCGTGATCCTGGTGCGCCTTGATCTCAGAGATCATGTGATCCGAATCGCGGGTGCGGAAGGTTTTACCGTAAATGCGCGGGGTACAACAGAAGTTGCAGCCAACCGGGCAGCCCTTGGTAGCGAGTAGCGGCAGCCGTTGCGAGTAATTTTTTGCGTGCTTCGAGCTACGGATGAAGCGGAAGTCCGGGCGCGGCATCTCGGTCAGCGGCTTCCAGCCCGCTTCCGGGGCCGGCTTATACAGGGGTCGCAGGGTATTCTCATAAATATCCTGAGTCAGTTGGTCATAGATCGATTCGATCTCGCCAAAGACAACCGCACTCGAGTGCAGGATCGCCTCTTCCGGCTGCATGGTGGGGTGAACACCACCCAGGATAACCTTCTTGCCCTGAGCGAGCGCCCGATCTCCAATCGCGTAGGCCCGTTTCGCGTTAAGTGTGCGCGAGGTCATCGCGATGACATCGTACTCGGAGAAATCCTGAGGAACCTCATCACCGACGCGCTCATCAAGGAAGTCAATATCGAAGTGGGTATTCGCCATCGTGGCGACCATCATCAAATTGAGCGGCATACTCACCTTGCCGGAATCGACCATCAGGGGAGTATTGCTCTTCGGCTGAATGATCAGCCACTTCTTACGCTTGGTAGGGGCAATGAAGGGTGTGCGGGTCAACTCAACCGCATCTGGCGCAACAACCATGCTCATGCAGAACCTCTTCAACTAATGTGCTAGACCCTTAGGTCGTTTCAACAGGCTCGCGTGCAACCGCGATGGGCGGTGGAGGCAGGTTATCCTGAGCCAGAGGGCGACGCGGACCCGTCTTACAGTTTTCGAGCTGATCTTGCAGATTGCGCCGGAAGGCCAAGCTCGTCACCGTCGTAATCAACTTATTGTTGTTCATGCGTACGCGGCGGACGTTTGCGCGCCACGTGAACATGCCGAGAAAGTGTTCCATGTACTTAATCTGGTACTCGTAGGGGTTGTAGCGGTCGCAGCGCACCACCAGATTATGCGCCGTATACTTGTCCCAGTCCTCATCAACCACCAACCCCTGAGCCTTATAGTCAATGTAAAGTTGCGTACCGGGGTAGGGCGTGAGGATAGAGTAAATTGGCATCACCAGGGCGTTTTCGACCACAAACTTCATGGTGGCGGCCATATCCTCGTAGGTATCAATGGCGGGGTTGACCAGGAAATTGCACTGGATGGGCAGCCCCGCCTTACGGCAGTCAGCGATAATCCGTGCGTAGTCGGCTGCCGTATTGATCCGACCCTTGTTGTATGCCTTGAGCGTCTCCTGGTTGATCGACTCAAAGCCGACCAGGGCCATCGCGCAACCCGCCTTCACCAGCAACTCAACCGTCTTCGGGTCGTCGAGAAACTTCAGGCTAATGAAGCTACTAAAGCGAATGTTACATGTGGCCAGAACCTCCATCACATCCCACATGCGCTGCTTATTGACGCCCAGGTTCTCGTCGGTAAACATAAACCAGGGCTTCTTGCCAAAGCGCGTCTCGCGGAACCAGACCCGTTTCGCCGTGGCGATCTGCTCGCGGATGGCCTCGGGAGTCTGCATGCGGTAGAGTCGGCCCGTGAAGTTCGGGGTGACGCAGAACGAGCACGTGAAGGGGCATCCGCGAGTAATATAGATCGGGATTGACTTACGCGAATCAACCTTGCCGCGCTTGCTACAGAGGAAGATACGCTCATAATCAATCACCGGCGCATCATCAACCGGCGGGAAGTGAGCGGACTGATAGCGGCGCTGGAGTTTGCCGTCGGCCAGATCCTGGAGCAGCGTGGCCCAGAGGTTCTCGGCCTCGCCGCTGACGACACAATCGCCGTGGGCGAGAGCCTCGTCGTAGTTAAACGAGACGTGGACGCCACCAAGGACCACAGTAGTACCGCGAGCGCGGAAGGTATCGGCGATCTCGTAGGCTCGGTTCACATTCAGGGATCGCGTCGTGATGCCAACGAGGTCGTAATCACCATCGTAGTTGATCACATCACCAAAAAGTTCATCGGCAAGCTCGATCTGATGCTGTCGCGGGGTAATACTCACAAGTACACCCACCGCCATCGAGAAGAGTGCCTTCTGGCTGGTGTCCTCCTCCTTCTTACCCTTCGGAGTGATCAGGAGGATCTTGAGCGGGCGGATCGACTCGACGGGGCGCAACGGTGTACTGTTCGAGGTTGGGGTTAGCCCGACGGAAGAATCACCCACAGATGTGGCATCAGGTCGTCGGGATGCGACGTCTGGGGTTGTACCGGCACTGGTCATCATGACCTCCCTGGACATCCTTGCTTGTGAGCGGGGCGGCTCATCCATCTTTCACAGTATGCGTTTTGACCGAATGTGAAGGGAAAACGTCGCGCATCTCTTTTTGCGTACAGCCCAAACCCAGGCTGCGAAACCCGAATGCATAACACGCTACCGTATGCTCGAAGAAACGTGTAATCTCAAGGGATTATACAACAGGGTACCCTATATGTCCAAGAGTTTTATTAGTAAAACCGCTTCTTTTTTGCGAAAGTCACCGTCTCCCTATTATCGCGCCGGTATTCTAAAATCACAAAGTGTGCATACAATGGACAAAGGCGTGATGTCTGCGATAATGGGGGAGGCAAACAGGGTTTGACCCGCGCCCCACGCCCCGCTATAATGCCGGTGGTATCTTGACTTCCCCGCGTGTGCCTTCCAAAGCGAAGGGCCGGATTTAGACATTCAGGAGCGACCCATGAGTGAACGGGGCCAGCGTGGCCGGAAGGTCGCGCGCAACAGCCGTCATCGGCTAACGACCTTCTACATGAGTATTGGTGGGGTGCTTATTCTCGCCATAGGGTTTGTGAGTGTCTTTGCCATTACCAGCAGACCGAGTGGAGGTAGTGCAACTCCCGTCACTGCGCCGATTGGTCGCACCGCCGACGGCCACTACTACAAGGGTAGCCCCGATGCTCCGGTAAAGGTAACCGAGTACGGCGACTTCCAGTGTCCCTCGTGTGCCGTCTACGACACTGGCTTAGCCCGAATTATTGACCGCGACTATGTGAATACCGGCAAGGTGCAGTTTATCTACCACGAGATGCCGCTGACGACGATTCACTCAAACGCCCAGACGTCTGCGGAAGCGGCTCGCTGTGCGGGTGATCAAGATCCGGCGAAGTACTGGCAGATGCACGACATGTTGTTCATCAACCAGAATGCGTGGGCCGGACTGAGTTCACCTGCAGGTATTTTTAGCAGTTACGCGGGACAGCTTAACCTGAACCGCAGCACCTTCGATAGCTGCCTGAGCAGCGGAGCGAACCGTGCGGTGATTGATACATCGGCGCAAACGGCGGTCGCGGCGGGGGTGCAGTCCACACCGACCTTTGACGTAAACGGCAAGCAGGTAAACCCGAGTGATCTGGCGAACACGATTGACGCCGCCCTGCGTGGGCTCGGAAAGTAATTGACACTCATCGTAGCCGCGTCTATAATGGCGCGGTTTGCAATCAGCTCACAACGGAATCGGGTGGTTTACTGTGCGTAGCCGAGATCTCTACTCCCTGTTGCTGATCGTCATTGTCGCTGGGGTGGCGCTCTTCATCAATTTCTCCCCTAGCCAGAGTTTCCTTAGTCGCGATGTGCGCTTCCACCTTGGCCTTGATCTCCAGGGCGGTATCCAAGTACTGCTGCGAACAACAAATGCTGCGGCGACAAAGGATGATGTCCAGACGGCAGCGGGCGTGATTGAGCGCCGAGTCAATGGCCTTGGCGTTGGCGAGACCGTGGTGCAAGTAGCGGGCAATGATCGGATCATTGTTGAGTTGCCCGGTGTAGAAAACCCTGATCAGGCGGTTGAAACGCTACGCGGCACGGGTCGCCTCGAATTTATTGATCCTCAGGGTCAGTACATTCCTACCGGGACGGTGGTTCGTACGACGGGCGACCCAAACCCGGCCAAGCTGACGAATACAAATCCGGTCTCTGGCACCGCCACGCTGACAAATACTGTTCCCACTGGCCCGATCTACCAGAGCATCACCGACGGCAAAGATCTCGATACGGGTGCCGTGCAGCCAGCCTTCTCGCAGGGCGGGACGTTGGGCAGTCGCCCTGCGGTCGCCTTTGCGTTTAAAGGCAACTCGGCGCGTAGTCTGGAGCAGTTCACATCGTCGAACGTCGGCAAGCCGATGTGTATCATCCTCGATAGCGAGGTGGTGAGCTGCCCGACGATCAACGCCGCCCTGCCCAACGGATCCGGCATCATTGAGACGAGTAAGCCAGAGGATCGTGATCGCATCCTCAACCAGTTGAAGTATGGCGCGTTGCCCATCCCGCTGGTGGTAGAGACGAGCCGCACGGTGACGGCGACGCTTGGGCAGGCTTCGGTGAGTACGAGCATCGTGGCCGGTATCGCCGGTCTCATCGTGGTTGCCCTGTTTATGATCCTGTTCTATCGGCTGCCCGGCTTTCTCGCCGCCCTGGCTCTGATGGTCTATACGGTGATTAGCTTTGCGATCTATCGGCTGATTCCGATCACGCTGACTCTGCCGGGCATCGCGGGTTTTATCCTCTCGATTGGGTTGGCGGTAGACGCCAACGTGTTGATCTTCGCCCGCCTGCGCGAGGAGTATCGTCGCGGACGCGATATTCGCACTGCTCTTGAGCGTGGCTTCGAGGAGTCGTGGCCAGCCATCCGCGACTCAAATGTCTCGACGATCATCACCAGCATTGTGCTGTTCCTGTTTGGCAACAGCTTTGGCGTGAGCATCATCAAGGGCTTCGCGATCACCCTCTTTCTGGGTATCGTGGTCAGCCTCTTCACCGCCATCGTCGTCACCCGCACCTTCCTGCGTCTGGCCGCGCCTGTGTTCAGTGAGCAGAACGCTTGGCTGTTTGGGATTGACCGGCGCAGTACACCATCTGAGACCGCCACCACTGCCGAGGCGATATAGCGTACCGAAGACTGGATACAAGACACCGCCATGGAAAACCTTGTCCGCCATCGCTACTGGTGGTTTGCCATATCGCTACTTGCCATTGTGCCGGGACTCTACTTTTTGCTGCTTAACCCGCTGATCACGACGGGCAGCTTTGCCATTGGCTTGCGCCCGAGCATTGATTTTAGTGGCGGCTCAATGTGGGATTTGCGCTTCCCTGGCAAGGTGGCTACGGATGTAACGACTAGCGCCATCGCCGATATTTTCGCCAAAAATGGCTTTGAGGGCGCACAGGTACAGCTCAGTTCAGTGGATGTGAATGGCACCGCCACCGTCGAGGTGCTTGTACGTACCGTAGCGCTCAGTGCCACCGATCCGAACAGCCAGATTGCCGCCGTGACCAATGCCCTCAAGACGACCTTCGGGGACGTGACCCGCGAGCGATTGGAGAGCGTCGGCCCGACGGTGAGCCAGGAGAGTACGCGCAGCGCGATTATTGCGGTGCTGGGCGCATCCTTCGCTATTCTGCTCTACCTGACGTGGGCCTTCCGTCTTGCACCACACCCGTTACGCTATGGGGTGTGCGCGCTCATCGCGATGCTCCACGATGTGCTCCTGGTACTTGGTGTCGCCGCAATCCTGGGTACCTTCTTCGGGCTTGAGGTTGACGCACTCTTCCTGACAGCTCTGCTCACGATCCTGAGCTTCTCGGTTCACGATACCATTGTGGTGTTTGATCGCATCCGCGAGAACCTGATCAACCGGCGCTCTGGGGAACTGTTTGACAACATCGTTAACCACAGCGTTGTGCAGACTCTGCCGCGTTCGATCAATACCCAGATCACAACGCTATTTACACTGACGGCGCTGCTACTCTTTGGCGGGCAGAGCATCCGTAACTTTATCGCAATCCTGCTGATTGGCCTGATCAGCGGTACCTACTCCTCGATCTTCAACGCCGCCCAGTTGCTGGTGGTTTGGGAACATCGCGAGTGGCGGAACTGGTTCCGCCGTGGCAATCCAGACGAGGATCAGCCGGCTGTTCCCGCGTAGATCTTACGTGCGATTCGGGGGCCGGGTTCCGGGAGCCGGTCGCCGGCTTCCGGAACCCGGCCCCCGAATCCACAATTCGGTACGAACCTTCAGAAAGAGGAGTCGAGCCATTAGCCGGATGGTGCCGCCTAAAGGCTCGACTCCTCTTCGTAAGTAGAGCGGCTCCTGCGCCCTATTCGGTGCGGGGCGCGGTGACCTCGCCTACCCGGTAGCGCGAGACAAGGGGCGTCACTTGCTCGTGCATGAGCCAGTGGTAGGCGGCGGCCGCAATCGGTGCGGCCAGCCAGAAGTTGAAGAGGCGAAAGATGATCGCCGCTGGTACGGCTGCCGGACCAACGCCGAGTTGGCTGAGAACCGCTACCAGGGCCGCTTCGACGGTGCCACCACCGCCGGGAAGCACATTGAAGGTGGAGGTGATCAGCGCGATACCGAAGGCGGCCATCACCGCTCCGAAGGTGGTGCTGACCCCCAGGCTATGCAGGACGAGCAGCATTGCTAGGCTGTGTCCGCTCAAGGCGCTGATCTGGATGAGAACCAGCAGGGCCACGTCGCGGCGACGGCTAGAAAGCAGGGTGCGCCCACGGGTCAGGTCGGTGACAATCAGGTTTACCCGGTCGTCTCCCCAGTGTTGGCCCAGTAAGCGCGACAGACCATTTTTCAGCCCAAGCAGCCAACTCCGCAATGTCGATTCGCGGCGGGTGAGGAGGAAGGCTACCGTGCTAATCAGGGTTACGCCGACGATTGCAGCCACATAACTGGCGTCGCCGGTAGCTAATCCACGGCTGGCCAGGTAGAACAGACTGAAGCTAAAGATCAGCAGCATCGAGACCGCATAGCTCAAGGTCTCTAGCGAGGCGATCAGGGCTGCCTCGCCTGACGAGATGCCACGGCGGGTGAAGTTGCTCATCAGGAAGGCATAGCTGCCCACGCCGCCCGCCGGCACCGATTGACTCACCACAATCGCGACCAGGGCAGTGGCCCACAGCCGCATAAGGCTCATCTTGTAGCCGAGCGAGCGTAAGACAACATTAAAAACCTGGGAACTGACGAAATAGCTTAGCCCGATCAGCGCAAAGGCAAGAATGAGCCAGATCGGTCGCGCCCCACGCAGGAGTCCGAACGCCTCAATAATCCAGTCTCGGTTGAGAAAGGCGAGAACCAGGATCGTGAGGCTGATGAGCACGCTGGTGACAAGCTTCCAGCGGGAGTGTTGCATCAGCGCGCCCTTTCACGATTGCAGATTTTAGATTGCAGATTTTAGATTGCAGATGTGCCGCAACAGAACGCGGTGCATATACCCAAACTGTCACGCTGGTGTGAAACATGCTTTAGATATAATTGACGGTTGGAGCGGCGAATATGGTTGCGGGGGGCGCTGAATGTGGGGCAGAACGAGGGCGCGCTCAGAGGAGTGCTACCAGATAATACCGAAACTACCCTCTTTTCCGGTAGGATCTTCCCATGTTAGCTCAACTTTTTCCACCTCAGCATGGATCGGGCCGCTATAGCACCAGCTCACCAATCGTTGCACGGCAGGGCGTGTACCCTCGAAGATCGCTTCAACCCGACTATCGCTCAGATTGCGAACCCAGCCCTCAACTCCTGCTTCACGCGCCCGATCACGCATGTAGGCACGGAAGTTCACTCCCTGAACCCGTCCCGAAATAAAGACATGTGCGCGAACCCGTTCCATGCACCTCTCCTGAATCTTAACAGCGGGCCGGACGCCACGCACATGTACTGACCTGCGCCGGACGTGCGACATGACCGAGTATAGCGTAGGGCCGTATTCCGCGCAACAGTGCCGCGCTCTGCCCCAGGGCATGAGTAAAGTCCTGTCACCGTATCGCCGTGGGGCTAAAGCCCTCGGCTACAATCTACGAAGCCCGCCTTCGCGGGCTGTCCCAG
>CAIXLU010000223.1 GCA_903920315.1 uncultured Oscillochloris sp. | reverse complement strand
GTTACCGATCCACCCGGTTGCCCCGCTGGCAATCGTCAGATTGCCCCGAAAGTTGGCGTAGGTATTGAAGGTCGTGGTTGAGCCGGTGAGAATGCTGACGGCTCCCGTCCACTCACCGCTGCCCGCAATTGCCTGCGCGGTGCCGCTGAAGTTCGTCTGGGCCACGCTCACCGTACCGCTGTTGGTGAAGCTCGCGCTGGCAACGTTGAGTGTTCCCGCTCCGCTGATCGTGCCGACGTATCCCCCGACCGTTACGTCACCCGTTGTGGTCACGGTCTTGCCCGCCTCAATCTCTAGGACGCCGTTTGAGTCAACGGTGAGCGTTCCCGCCACGCTGAGTTGGCTGTCGGCGAGGCGCAGCGTCCCGTCGTAGAACTGTACCGGGCCGAGGGTGCCACGAGCCAGGGCGTAGGTGCCCGCCCCACCACGGAAGCGAACTGGGCCGTTCATCGTCCCGCTTCCTACCACCGTGGGCGGACGGGTCGCATCGCCCCAGATCTCAAAGCTGTAGCCAGAGGAACTCGACAATGTCCCGTTAATCGTCAGCACCGGCCCGCTACTCGCCCCGGTTGCCGTGCGTAGGTTGGGATAGCTGTTGCCGATCCACCCGGTTGCCCCGTTGTCAATCGTTAGATTGCCCCAAAAGTTGGCGTAGGTATTGAAGGTGGTGGTTGAGCCGACGAGAATGCTTATGGCTCCCGTCCACTCGCCCCCCCCCCCTATCGCCTGCGCAGTGCCACTGAAGTTTGTCTGGGCCGCTGCCACCGTGCCATAATTGCTAAAAGTAGCCCCGCTGAACGCGAGCGTCCCCGTCCCGGTGATGATTGCACTGTTGCTGACATCTCCCGTCACCGCCAACGTCACCGTCGCCGGAATAGTCAGCGTCGCACCACCATTCACCG
This sequence comes from uncultured Oscillochloris sp., assembly GCA_903920315.1. Taxonomy (GTDB): domain Bacteria; phylum Chloroflexota; class Chloroflexia; order Chloroflexales; family Chloroflexaceae; genus Oscillochloris. Next base: position 9,539 of record CAIXLU010000223.1, on the reverse strand, counting down.
TCAACCCAGCCACGCTCGTGGTGGCGGTCAGGGCAGGCTGGTTTGTCGCAGCATTGATCGTCACCGTGTCGGCGGCAGCGGGAACAACCCCGCCGCAGCCGCTCCAGTTGGTCGGGTCGGCCCACACCGTTGAGGTGGTTCCCGTCCAGGTGCAGGCCGCGCCAAAGGTGATCTGTGGGGCGATCAGCATGAATACGGCGATCAGGACGGTGGTGATGCCGGTGGTCAACAACAGTGATATGCGGCGCATGATCTCCTCCTTAAAATTCCAGAGAATGGGAGCGGGAGGATGTGATGCCAGATTGTGTACTATCCACGAACCATGAGAGCCTCAAAATGAGTATAATATGTGAAGAGACCGAACAGGTGAGCGACAGAGAAGGATGCCATCAATGAGCATTTCAACACTTGAAACAGAAGTTCTTGCCCATTTACAGAAACTCCCACCCCAACAGAAATACGCGGTTCTTGCCTTTGTCCGCGCTCTTGCAATGCCCGTCGGCACGGTAGGAACGTCTTTGCTTCCTTTTGCAGGAAGCCTTTCAACAACGGACGCACAGGCAATGAAACAGGCCATTGACCAGGATTGTGAACGGGTTGATTATCATGAATAGGACTACAACGTAAGGGGCGCCCTATTCCTGAAAATGACATCTGGATTGCCGCTATCGCACTCCAGTATCAACTTGTCGTTGCGACATGAGACAAGCATTTTGGGGAAGTGGATGGCCTTGTCTTGGACAAGTGGCAGAAATGATCGCTGGTGTCCGGCTATCGGCTATCGGCTATTTTCACGTTAATCTGTCGTAGCGCACGATCAGCGCCTCCGCCTCGGCAAGCTCGCGGCGGGCACCGAGGGCGCGCAGGGCGGGCAGGGCCTCGTCCAGGGCGGCGAGGCCATCGGCAATCCGCCCGAGGGCCGGGGCCAGTTCGGCCATGGCCAGCAGGGCGCGGGCAATCTCGTAGGGGCTGTCGGACTCGTGCAAAATGGCGAGGGTTAGGGCGAGTTGTTCCCACGCGGCGGTATCGTCGCCAGCGGCGGCCAGAACCTCGGCGAGGACGCGGCGACAGATGCCTTCTTCGGCGCTCGCCTCCAGGCGCATAGCCGTCGCCAGCGCCTGCTCGGCCATGCGGCGGGCCTGTGCGGGCGGATCACGCCGCAGGGAGAGTTCGGCCTGCGAGCGTTCGAGTTCGGGCAACAGATCCTCGGCACCGGCCTGGGCCAAGAGGACCCCCGCACGCTCCAGATCGGCAGCGGCTGCATCGAGGTTGCCACGTAGCATGTGGGTGACGCCCAGGTTGATCCGGGCCACGCCCGCACCGTAGGCTGTCCCCAGTCGCTCGAAGCTCGCTAGGCTGCGCGCAAACTGCGCTTCCGCAGCCTCCAGATCGCCGCGTAGCTTGAGTAGATCGCCCAGGTTGTTGGCGATCAGCGCCTCGCCATAGACATCGCCAATCGCCCGTTTTAGCTCTGCCCCGGCGCTGTAATGGGTCATCGCGTCATCGAGACGGCCTAGGTCGTGATCAATCAGAGCTAGGTTATTGTGGGCATCCGCCAGCCGGTTGAGGTCGCCGCTCTGCGTGGCCAACTCCAGACAACGGCTGGTCAGCAGGTGGGCGCGAGCGTGATCACCCAGCAACGAGTGGGTGCCGCCCAGCAGCATCAGTGCTTCGCCCTGGAGGTGCGCGAGTCCGTTCAGCTCGCTACTTTTCAGCGCCTGATCGCCCCATGACAGTGCCTGCGCGTAGTGTCCCTGGCGCTGGTGCAGCCCCGCACCCAACAGCAGACAGCGCACCACGGCGGGGTTCTGCGGGGCGTCGGGGAGCGCCAGGGCACGGTCAATCCAGACGAATGCGGTCTCGAAGTCGGCTCGTTTCTCGTAGATTTGGGCGATGTGGTGGTGCAGTCGGAGTTGGACGGTGAGTGACTCGACGGGGGTGAGGGTGAGCGCCTGGTGGTAGTGCGCCAGCGCCTGATCATAGGCGCCGCTGAGGAGGTGCAGCCAGCCCATCCGCTCGTGGATCTCGGCAGCATCACCGGGGTTGGGTTCCGCGATCACACCGCTGTCAATGATCCGCAGCGCCTGGCTGAAGAGGGCGATTGCCTCGCGGTTCGCATAGCGGCGCTGGGCCACCCGCCCGGCCCGCAGGTGATAGAGCAATGCCTCGGGCCAGCTTTCGGCCAGCAGATAGTGGCGGGCCAGCAGGGCCAGCAGTTCATCGCTCTGGGTGTCGCTGATCTGCACGATGACCTGGGCCACCCGCCGGTGCAACTCACGTCGCCGCGCAAAGAGCAGCGCGTCATAGGCCACGTCACGGATCAGGGCGTGGCGAAAGAAGTAGGTCGCCACAAGCGGCGGCGCATCGGCGGCGATCATGCTCGCGCCGTCAAGCCGCTCGATCTGGCGGGCGAGATCCGTGGCCTGGGCCATCACTTCGGCCAGCACCGGGAAGGCGAAGCGCTGCCCCACCACCGCCGCGACCTGAAGCGTCTCACGGGCGCGCTCCTCTAGGCGGTCGAGGCGGGCTGTGATCAACCCCTCGATGCGATCAGGAACACCGATGGCGTCCGGCGAGCGGCGCAGGTGCCAGCCGTCTTCATGACGAACAAGATCGCCTGTCTCGCGCAGGCTCTGCACCAGTTCCTCGACAAAAAGCGGGTTGCCCTGAGTCTTCTCCAGCAGCGCCAGCAACTCCGGGGGTGGGAGGTCATCGAGCAGATGTTCCAGCAGCGCGGCACTCTCCTGGGCCGAGAGTTCGCCGATCTCGATGGACAGGCTGTGGGCGAGATCGCGCCACGGCTCGGCAAAGGCAGGATCGGGGCGGTAGCCCAGGATGACGAGCAGCGGCACGTCGGCCAGACCCGCAACCAGCGCGCCAATCAGATCGAGTGAGAAGGAGTCCGCCCAGTGCAAGTCGTCGAGGACGATAACGGTCGGGTGGTGGATGGCCGCACCGCGCAGCAGTTCCCGCACCAGATCACACAGCCGCTCGGCCCGCTGCTCGGGCGTGAGGGCGGAGGTGAGCGGCGTCTCGTCTATCGGCAGGCCCAGCAATTCGCCGAGCAGCGGCGTAAAGCGGCTCACCTCCGGGGCCACATCGCCAAGGCGGGCAGCAACATCGGCGGCGGGATCGAGGGCCGCCAGCTCCGGCGCAAAAAAGGTGCGCAGCAGAGCGCGCAGCGTCGAAGCGGGATTCGTCTGCGCGTAACTCTGGCTCTCCACACGGTAGGTCGCGGCAGGTGTCCCCAGATGCCGCAGCGCCTCGTCAATCAGGCGGGTCTTGCCAGTGCCCGCCGTCCCGGCCAGGGCAATCACCCGCCCCGTACCCGCCATGGCCTCCCGACCAGCAATCAACAGGCGAGCCATCTCACCCGTGCGCCCGACCAACCCCTGCGCGACGGGGGCGTTGCGCAGGGTATGCGCAAACGGCAGCAGACCCAGCGCCTCGGCCAGCGGCACCGGATCGGTCACTCCCTTGAGTCGCACTGGTGGCAGGTCGCGGATAATGGCGCGGTGGATCACAGCCCGCCGCGTACTCGGCGAGAGAACGACCCCGTCCTCGGCAGCGACGCCCATGAGCCTCGCCGCCAAGTTGACCGGCTGCCCCATCACCGTGTACTCGTGGCGGATCGCCCCGCCGACCGTGCCCGCAAAAACAACCCCGGTATTGATGCCGATCTTCTGTGACAGGTGCAGATTGCAGATTGCAGATTGCAGATTGCAGATTGCAGATTGCAGATTGTCTGTTTCATAACTTGCAATCTGCAATCTGCAATCTCCAATTAACTGGGCTATCTCACCATTTGCCTCCGCCAAAGCGTTGCGCAGATCGAGGGCCGCGCACAGCGCACGCTCGGGATCATCTTCATGGGCCACCGGTGCGCCGAAGAGCGCCATCAGCTTATCCCCGTGCGTATACATATCAATCTTGTTGACGATCCCGCCGTAGCGGTGGATCGTCTCCTGGGCACGCCGGTAGTAGGCATTCAGCGCCAGAGCCGCCGTCTCGGTATCATCGCCGAGCAGATCGAGGAACTGGCTAAAGGGCCAGAAGTTGGCAAAGACGGTCGTGACCGGGCGGAACTCGCCGGTGCTGGCGGTATCACCGCTGAGGAAGCGTTGCGGCAGACCGTAGGGTAAATAGGGCCGCAGCGCGGCGATGAGATCGAGCACCTGCGGCAGCGTTGCCTGCGCGTCGGCGGGTATCGCCACACCGCCGGTCGTCGGCAGGGGCGGTGCAGCGGCGCTCGTGAGCAGGGAGAAGCCACCCTGGCGCTCACTCGTAACCGCCGCATGGATCTGAGCCAGGGTGGTATCGGAGATCACCACCTCGCCGGGGGATGCGATCTCCTGCGCCTCGGCCACGCGGTTAATGTTGTGGCCCGTGACCACCAGTTCAATATGCTCGCGGTTGCCCACGTGCGCGGCGAAGATCGGGCCGCTGTGGACGCCGATCCGCAGGCGCAGCGTGAATGTGCCCACCGGCGTTGATACCGCCGCAAAATCGGCCATCCGCCGCTGCATCGCCAGGGCCGCATGGGAAGCCAGTGCCGCGTGGGCCTGATCAAGCGCGTCCGCATCAAAGAAGACGGTCAGCGCATCGCCGCCAAACTTGAGCAGGCTACCGCCGTGGGCGTGAATCTCTTCCGCCAGGGCACCAAAGAGCGCCGTGATCAGCGCCGAAATCTCCTCGGCACCTTGCTTACCAATCGTGCTAAGCTGGCCCGAGAGCGCCGTGAAACCGGAGAGATCGGCGAAGAGGATCGAGCCATCCCAGAAGGCTCCGCTGATTCGGCCAGGGACGGGCCGCTGGAACTGCGCACGCAGAACGGGAGCAGGCACATAGGAGCTGATCGCGGCAAGCGCCGCACGCAGCCGCATAACAGCGGTGTCATGAGCGAGAGTGCCAGAAAATCCGCCACTCAGCTCCCGCCAGAGATCACTTCCGAGCAGATCAAAGAGGAATGCACGGTCAAGGTGTGTCAGGGAATCCATGCACGGGAGTCCTCACCAACAGGATGTTTTGATCAGAGGAAGTAAGTGTAGAATGAAGGATAACCTCAGCACTATAGCACTGGGCGGGGGCGCTGCCTGATGAAATTTGATAACTTCTGGTGACGATCTCTGGCGTAATACGATAACATGTCCTTGCCACAGAAAGACACAGAAAGACACAGAAAAATATGTCTGTGTGCTTCTGTGTCTTTCTGTGGCCGTACATCAAGGGAGTCCTCATGAACATTGAGACGATTGCCATCCACGTCGGACAGGAACCTGACCCGACGACGGGGGCGCTGATCCCGCCGATCTACCTCTCGACGACCTTTGAGCGGGCTGAGGATGGCAGTTACCTGCACGGCTACGTCTACACCCGCGCTGGCAACCCGAACCGCACGATGCTGGAGCGCAGCCTGACCGCACTGGAAGGCGGGGCCGACTGTGCCGCCTTCGGGTCGGGTATGGCGGCGGCGATGAGTGTTTTTCAGGCCCTGCGCCCCGGCGACCATATAATCGCCCCCGACGATGCCTACCACGGTGTGACCCGCCTACTGCGCGAGTTGATGCTGCCCTGGGGCCTGGAGTATACGCCGGTGGATATGAACGACCCGGCCAACGTGCGGGCGGCCCTGCGCCCGAACACACGCATGGTCTGGATCGAGTCGCCCTCGAACCCGCTGCTCAAGGTGGCCGATATTGCGGCGATTGCCGAAATCGCCCATGCCGGTGGGGCGATCTGTGCGGTAGATAACACCTGGGCCACGCCGATCTTCCAGCGCCCCCTAAGCCTGGGAGCCGACCTGGCGATCCACGCGACCACCAAATACCTCGGTGGGCACAGCGATGTGCTAGGCGGTGCGGTGGTAACCCGCGAGGCCAGCCCGTTCTTTGAACGGGTGCGCTTCATCCAAGGCAATGGCGGCGCGGTACCCTCACCCTTCGACTGCTGGCTGGTTCTGCGCGGCATCCGCAGCCTGCCCTACCGGGTGCGCGCTCACGCCGAACACGCAATGCAGGTGGCCCGCTTCCTCGAATCCCACCCGCAAATTGAGCGCGTCTACTACCCTGGCCTGGAGAGTCACCCCGGCCACGCTGTGGCATCCCGCCAAATGAACGGCGGGTTTGGCGGGATGCTCTCAGTCGCCGTTCGTGGCGGTCAGACGGAGGCCATGGGCGTGGCAGCGCGGGTGCAGATCTTCACGCGGGCCACCAGCCTGGGCGGCACCGAAAGCCTAATCGAGCATCGGGCCTCGGTAGAGGGGCCAGAGAGCAAGACTCCCCCAAACCTGCTGCGTCTCTCGGTTGGCCTAGAACATCCCGACGACCTGATTGCCGATCTGGCGCAGGCGCTGGGATAAGTGCAGGGTGTAGAGTGTGGAACCCAATCTGCAATCTGCAATCTACAATCTGCTACACTGGATTGCGGATCCCCTTTTTGGACAAGGGACGCAGGTACTTTACAGTTCAGGCCAGAATGTGGCATCCTGATGCGCTCGATCTGAAACCTGAAACCTGAAACCTGAAACCTTGTCTTTGTGTAGTGAGAGAGTCATGCAGAAACACATTATCATCATCGGCGCAGGGTTTGGCGGGCTGAGCGCCGCTATCCGTCTGGCAGCCAAGGGACATCGTGTTGAGGTCTACGAGAAGGCGGACAAACCGGGCGGTAAGGCGTATACGTTCGAGCGCGAGGGCTTTCGCTTCGATTCCGGCCCCACGGTGATTACCGTGCCGTTTATGTTCGACGATCTGTGGAAGGCGGCTGGTCGTCGCCGCGAGGACTACTTCGATCTCAAGCCTTGCGAACCCTACTACCGCCTCTTCGACCACCAGGGTCGGCACCTCGACTACTCGGGTGATCCAACGGTAACGGAGGCGGAGATCCAGCGCTTTAGCCCGCAGGACGTGGAGGGCTACCGTCGCTTCATGAAGAGTACGAAGCCGATCTTCCAGAAGGGCTTTGTTGAACTGGCCGAGAAACCCTTCCTCAGTTTCTTTGATATGCTGAAGGTCGCGCCCGATCTCATAAAGCTCAAGTCGTACCTGAATAACTACCAGTACGTGTCGCAGTTCATCAAAGATGACTTCATGCGGCGCTGTTTCTCGTTCCACCCGCTCTTCATCGGCGGCAGCCCCTTCGACTCGTCGTCAATCTACGCGATGGTGCATTACATCGAGCGCGAGTGGGGCATCCACTACGCGGTGGGCGGCACCGGCGCAATCATCGCGGCGATGGCCAAGCTCTTCAAGGAGATTGGCGGCGTGCTGCACCTCAGCGCGCCAGTGAGCGAGATTGTGGTCGAGAAGCGGCGCGTGGTGGGCGTGCGAATGCCCGACGGCTCGGTGAATCGTGCCGACATCGTCGTCTCCAATGCCGACGTGGCCTACACCTACAACAAGCTGATCGCCGCCAAGCACCGCAAGGTTTTCACCGATGGCAAGCTGAAGCGGATGAAGCACAGCATGTCGCTGGTGGTGATCTACATCGGTACGAAGCGGCGCTACAACGACGGGCGGCTGCTGCGCCACAACATCATCTTCGGCGAGCGCTACAAGGGTCTGCTGACCGACATCTTCCACAAGAAGAAGCTGGCCAAGGATTTTTCGCTCTACCTGCACATCCCCTCGCTGGAGGATCGCTCGTTCGCCCCGGCGGGCGGCGAGTCGTTCTACGTCCTCTCGCCGGTGCCGCACATGGGTTCCAAGATTGACTGGAAACGTCAGGCTAAACCCTACCGCGACAAGATCATCGAGTTCCTTGAGGATCGCTACATGCCCGATCTGAGCCGCAATATTGTGGTTGAGTCGATGATTGATCCGCAGGACTTTGAGCAGCGGCAGAACTGCTACAAGGGCTCGTCCTTCGCCATAGAGCCCACGCTGACCCAGTCGGCATGGTTTCGCCCGCACAACCGCTCGGAGGAGTTCGATAACCTCTACTTCGTGGGCGCAGGCACCCACCCCGGCGCAGGCGTCCCCGGCGTCCTGGCTTCAGGGGTGATCGCCGCCGATTTGATCGGCGCGGCGTAAGGGATCGTGATATGATCAGGCGTGCCAGATGTGTTGGCACGCCCGATCATAATGACCCGATCACCACAAGGAGGGACGATGACCGAGAACACCGCCCATCCCGCCGACGAGATGATCTACCCCAACGATGTGAACACGGAGTCGCTGTACGCACTGTTTATCAGCGCCTACATGAATGTCTACCGCGATGACGTGGGCGATGTCTACCTGAAGGATGGCTACACGGTCTGGGTCTTCCCGCAGAAGGCGGGCGCGCAGATCCGTCTGATGGCACAGTTCCGCGCCGCCGAGGGTTCAGAGCGGCTGGCCAAACTTGAGTATGCCAATCTCATCAACGACCAACTCAAGCTCGTGCGGGCCTACGTAGACTCGGACGAGGATGTTGGGTTCGACTATTTCATCCCGGTTGAGGGTGGCATCACCAAACGTAATATCGTTCTCTCGACACGCACGTTTATTGACTTCATCCGCACGGCGCTCGGGCGTGACGAGCAGAATGTGATCGCGTGACGGGCTGACGATCTCAAACTCTGTATCACACGAGATGGCCTTTGTCAGATTCACTGACAAAGGCCATCTGCCATCTAAAATCCGCAATCCGCAATCTAAAATCCAAAATCTAAAATCTAAAATCCAGGATCGAGCGCCCCAAAGTCGAGTGGGTTCTGATTCACCCACTCCCCGCCCTGCATAACCCAGACTTGGTAGTCGAGGTGCGGGCCAGACGACTGGCCGGTGGAGCCAACATAGCCGATCAGGTCGCCGGGGTGTACCGACTGCCCATCCGTTACGCCGAAGCTGCTGAGGTGCGAGTAACCCGTGCGATAGTGGCTATTGGCCACCCAGATATGGTTGCCAGCCGGCCAGCTATCGGTTGTGAGGGCGACGATACCGCTCTGGGTTGCGTAGATCGGGTGGTTCATGGTGGCGGCAGGCTCGGCAGCACCATCACCGTTCCCGTCAATCGCTAGATCAACGGCTCCCCACGTGGTGGCGGGGGCGTGACTACCTACCCCGTAGCCCTGAGTTATCACCGTGTTGCGAGAGTCGAGCGGGTTGCCCTGCGGGCGGGAATCAGCGCCGACGCTGCGGCTTTTGGCGACGCCCACCAGCCCACCGGGGGCGACCGGCGCCTGGGCTGCGCCGCCGAACGGCGCCCACAGGCCGATCCGGGCCTCTTGGTCGCTGTGGGCGGTGAAGAAGAGGGAGAGCAGTCCGATCAGCACAAGGGCCAGCATAAAGTTACGCACACCGCCAGAGTCTCGCCGACCACCATACATCCTAATGAATCCCGTTTGTGCGCCACTCATCCACCATATTGGTGACAGAGTTGATATAGGACTGGACATCATTCTCGAAGGATGGCGCGTAGATTGGAATAATATCTTGCACGGTTTGTACACCGCGCCCTTGAATATACTCACTGTCAATCAGACGATACCAGTCATTGATGCCTTCGTCCCACGAGGCGTAGTCGCGAAAGCGACCGTAGCACGAGTCGTAGCCGGC
>CAIXLU010000222.1 GCA_903920315.1 uncultured Oscillochloris sp. | reverse complement strand
TGATGTGGAATGGGTTTCAGCGCCTCCTCGACGTTGCGGAAATGTACCGTATTATGCATTAGGACGCCTCATATGCCCTCTTTCCTTCACCCATCTCGGCAGAGCAAAAGATGTGGGTAAAGATATGCGCAAGCGGGGGGGGAACCAATGCGCTGCCCACCCCCGCTTGCGGGGGGGCTAGGGGGGGGAGAACTGTAAAGTACCTGCGAACCTTGTCTTAATTACACAAACCTAGCGAGCGGGCGATGATCGGCTAGGAGATCGGCAATGAGCGCACAGATCCGTTCGCTTGCGCCCTCGGCTAGGCGCAGCGGGCGCGAGCGGGCGATATTCAGTCCCTCATCACTTAAGGCGACCCTGGCAGCCATACGGATACTATCGGGGCGATTGCCCGCCAAGGTATGAATCCCGGCGTCTACCAGCTTCTGCCACTCGGTCTCGTTGCGTAAGATAAGGGCAGGTACGCCGAGGACGGCGGCCTCCTCCTGAAGTCCGCCCGAGTCGGTGAGGACAGCGCGGGCCGCGCTCAGGAGCCGGAGCATATCAATGTAGCCGAGGGGAGTGCACGTACGGATGCGGCCAGACACCTTTAGCCCTTGCGCGGTCATCGCCGCAGCGGTGCGCGGGTGAACCGGAAAGATGATCGTGTGATCTTCTGCGAGCGCATGGAGGGCGGATAGAATGCCGGGCAGCAACTCGGGTACGGTGTTCTCGGCCCGGTGAAGTGTAAGGAGAAGATAGTCGCCGGGTGTTAGTTTGAGGTCGTCCAGGATGCTGGATTGACCCATAAACTGGCGACTGCGTGTGCATGCATCAATCGCCGTCGAACCCACCATTGCGATCTGCGAATCAGGAATACCCTCGGCCCGCAGGTGATCCACCGAGCAGATATCGGGTGCGCAGAGAAGACTCGACAGATGATCGACAATGACTCGGTTTAGCTCCTCGGGCATGGCTCGGTTGAACGAGCGACAGCCGGCCTCAACATGGACGACCGGGATATTCAGCTTGGCGGCGGCCAGCCCGCCAGCCAGCGCAGTATTTGTGTCACCCTGGACGACTACGGCGTCGGGGTACCAGTCTAGCAGGATGGGTTCAAGGCGGCTCAGAATGCGGGCCAACTGCTCGCCGTGACTGGCTGAACCGACATTCAGAACCGCGTTGGGGTCGGGCAGATCCAGCTCCGCAAAGAAGCGAGCGTCCATCTCGTAACTATAGTGTTGGCCCGAATGGACGAGCAGATGATCGAAGCGTTCGCGTAGCAGCGGAATGAGCGGCGAGAGCTTGATAATCTCCGGGCGAGTGCCGAGCATGGTGAGTACACGGAACATCAGCGTATCCCCTGAGTGAAAACCGTGCGGTGCCGACTCTGCATACGCCGCCCGATCAAGCTGGTCATATAGCCCAGGTGGGTGCGGGTAATTCGTAACACCCGCGCCTTGGACTGACCATAGCAGCGCACGCGCAACGTGGCTGGGTACTCGGCGACATGGAATCCAGCCAGGATCGACTCGACGAGCAACTCCGTCACCATCAAGAATCCGTCGGCGCGAGTGACAACCTGGTCAATCACTTCGCGGCGGTAGGCCCGGAAGAGTGCCGTGTAGGTGTGAGTATGCGGGCCGACGAGGAGCCGGTAACAGAGCGATGCCCCCTTACTGATGGCAATACGATAGGCCGGTACATTCTCGACCCCGCCAGCGGGGTGGTAGGGCGATGCGGTGACAATATCAACACCAGGAACCAGACGCTCAATCAGGGCCGGGATCTCCTCGAAGGGGTAGGTACCATCGCTGTCACAGGTGACGATAACACTCCCATGTGCATAGGCGAAGCCGGTGCGCAGAGCCGCACCCAGGCCGCGATTCTGCGAATGATGCAGCACCTTCACCCCACCCAGGCGAGAGAAGGTCGTCTCAAGCAACTCGGCGCTCCCGTCGTTGCTCCCGTCATCCACCAGCACCAGTTCAACCTCGGTACGCTGACGCAGCTCTGGGATGACTGCGGCGAAACGGGTGTACATGGAGGGAATGCCCTCCCGTTCGTTGTAGCAGGGAATGATGATTGACAGAATAGCCATATCCTGACTCCCTCCTGACATAGGTCGTAATCTATACCTGTAGTATTGGCGGCTGGTATAACATACGCCTAAATCCGCATTTATCATCAGATAAGCATCCATTTAGATTGAATCGCGTGGGCATAACAGTTTTCAAGCGTAGCGACGCTCGCCGCCCAGCTATGGTGTCGGGCGACATACTGACATGCGTGGTCACTGAGGTCGCGGCAGTACTGCGGGTTCGCCAGCATCGCACTTATCTGGTGGGCGAAATCGGTGGCCCCCTCAGCGACCCGCAGATCGCGGCCAGGGAGTGCCGCCAGCGCATGAGTCGTCTGGCGCGAGGTGATCACAGGCGTGCCGATAGCCATCGCCTCAAGGACTTTATTTTGGATACCCACGCCGTAGCGCATAGGGGCAACGGCGAGGGTAGCGCGGGCAAGGAAGGGCCGCAGATCGGGGACGTAGCCCGTCACAACGACACGCGGGTCGCGGGCGAAGGCCCGGATCTGCGGGGCGGGCTGCGCCCCGGCGATGATCACGTTCACCTCGGGCCGCTCGTGCCAGACACGAGGCATAATCTCGGTGAGTAAAAAGAGGGCGGCGGCGTGATTCGCGTGGTAGCTCATCTTGCCGCTGAAGATGACAGTTGCCGGATCGCGGGGACAATCACGAGGTGCGAAGTACTCTTGATCGACGCCATTGGCCACAACCTGAGGCGCAGATCTCGTTGGCACGCCACGTTGGGCGCGCAATGTCTCAATTGCCCATGCATCCTCGGGCGAGGTGACGACGACTCCTGCGAAGCGAGCCACATACATCGCCTCGTAGCGCCGGGTACGGGCCACATCGAGCAGAGCGACGAGGCGTGAGGTGAGGGCCGGGCTGCCACGCAAGGTGCGCTCGAAAAGCAGACTGATACAGTCCACTGCATCAAGGAGCAGCGGCGGAGCAGCGGGCAGACCGGCTGTAGCGGCCAGGGCCACCTGGGCAGCACGCAGATGCTCGACGTGGACGACATCAAAATTCCCGCTGATGATAGCGGCACGTGCGGCAGCAACCAGCGCCGGTTGAAGCTCGTAAGCTGCCTGGAGCGGCAGGGGGGTGGGCAGGGCGCGCAGACAACTAGCGATTGCGCTGCTTCGTCCCGCAGGCACCCCGATGATCTCGGCGCAGATTGGCCGAAAGGACTCCAGATCGCGGGCCTCGGCCTGATTATGCACCGGACAGAGCAGATGCAGCGTGTGGCCGTTGTGGGCCAGCCCGCGCAGCAGGTGCAGGGCGCGCACCCGAATGGGCGACGGCGGGTAAGGGGTGATCATCAGGATACGCATAAAATTTCCTAAGACAAGGTGTGAGGTTTCAGGTGTGAGGTGTGAGGTTTCAGGGCTTTAGACAAGGTTCGGGTTACTTTACAGTTTGCGACGTTCGTAGTGCGGGCTTCCAGCCCGCTAGATGTGCGTTGGCAGGCTGGAAGTATGGTTCGACATCTCACCCACCACGACAGACGATCTTCCAGCCCGCTAGATGTGCGTTGGCAGGCTGGAAGTATGGTTCGACATCTCACCCACCACGACAGACGATCTTCCAGCCCGCTAGATGTGCGTTGGCAGGCTGGAAGCCCGCACTAC
>CAIXLU010000221.1 GCA_903920315.1 uncultured Oscillochloris sp. | reverse complement strand
CCGCCAAGCAGCTCGCCGGTCACGCCAGCGTCGAAACCACCGCCCGCTACGACCGGCGCGGCGAACAGGCCCGCCAGCGCGCCGCCGAGAAGATCCACGTGCCCTACTTTCCCTCCGAGATCCGTGAGGGATGACGGGGGGGCTCTTTCAATAGTGGTCAAAACATCATTACTGTGTACGTCGTTCGTGGTGGGCGATTCAGCGCCACGCGGCTGAAGCCGCTACGACGAACGGTAAACCTGAAACCTGGCACCTGAAACCTTTCTCGTGCAGACCATCCTATCGCGACGAATATGGGTATCCATCGAGGGTTATTTGTCAATATTTGAGACATCCCATCGCGATGTTTCGGTAGGTATACCTTGTGAGACACGAGTGTACGGACATCCCATAACGAATTTACACGGTTGTTGCTCGGATTCACGGCGCACAATTCACCTGAAGACATGTAATGTGCCGTTCTGAGGATTTATACAAAAACCCAATATCAATACAAGTCAGAAGTCAGCCATATTGAGTGCTTCATATTAAGCCTGTTAGAACCTATACTTTGGTTGCAAAATCTCACTATCTGGTTCTCTGTATGATGATGGTACGTGCTATACTGGGTGCTATCAGTGCCGACCACATGCGTGGCTCACTGACATATGTATCCATGCACCACCACGCACCACCGCTATTGCTTTTCTTCAGGCCCCGCTCAGATGAGCGGGGTTCTTTTTTTTGTTCTTAAATAGAGAACTTGTTATGCCGCTCTCTGATGACAAGCGAGACATCCTGGCTAACGATCTGCTCACGTGGATTGAGCAGCGCGAGGCCACGCAGATCGCCTACGGCGTCTACGATGTCACGATGACCGGTACTGATGTACTAAAAAAATACCAACCAGTAGATGTGACTCGTCCGCCTCTCGCGGATCGTGAGGGTGACTTGCGCACGGCGCTGCGCTGGCTGGCGCAGGAGGTGCTGATCATCCGCTTCAGCGCCGAAGATGACCCTGCTGATTGGGTTTTCCGCAGCCGGATCGCCGAGACGGTGCGACTGCTCAGCAAGCTGCGCCAGCGGCTCGCCTTCGACAACACAGCCAAGCAGCGTCAGCGGATTAGCCACGGTAAGCGGTTGACCGGCGATGTGACGTTTCATGTCGCCCCGCGCCGTGTTCCGCGTCGCCGCCGCACCCCCGCCGAGTATCTTGCGGTACTGAAGGGCGATCTAGAACGTGAGCGTTGCGCTGCCCTGCTGCTTGAGATGATCACAACCCGTCTACCCAAGCTTCGTGAGATCAGCCAGTTTCAGGAGGATTCGCTACGCGAGATCCTACAGGCCGTTGAGCTGAACCCGGCACGCGGTGCCGAGCGCGGTGTCGTCGTCACCGCCAGTACTGGGGCCGGCAAGACCTACGCGTTCTTCCTGCCGGTGCTGGCCAAGATCATCATGGAGCGTTGCCTGCGCGGGCGGATCGGCGTGAAGGCGATCTGTATTTACCCCCGTGTCGCCCTCTCGGAGAACCAACTGAGTGACTTTGTTGAGGCCACCTTCCACGTCAACCACGTGCTGGCGTCCCACCAGTTGCCGCCGATCACGCTTGGGATCGAGAGCGGCGCAGCGGTCTATCAGCGTCGTGACTTTCAGCGCACTGGCACCGATACGCTCCTGGCCGGGCGCGGCTGGCGCTACGATGAGCATTTCGGCGGCTACTTGGCACCCTTTGCCTACTGCGTTGGCACACCAGAGCATATCTGCGAGCAAACTCCGCAGCCGCTCGGTGTACGGCCCAGCGACACGCGCACCCTTGTCTGCCCCGCCTGCGATACGCCCTACCCCTTCATCAAGTTCGCCCGCGATGTAATGGCTGAGGCCCCGCCCGACCTGCTGATTGCGACTACCGAGTCGCTCAACAAACGGCTGCTCTCTGCCGATTACCAGTACCTCTTTGGCACCGAGCGCTTCTGTGCACCCTCGGTGGTCATGCTTGATGAGATTCACCTCCAGACATCGACCGCTGGCACACAGGTGGCCCTGCTGCTCCGACGACTGCTGGCGCGCATCAAGCTGGGCAAGCAGGAGCGCGGCGAGACCGCCAATCTGGCGTTTGTCGGGCTAAGCGCGACTATCACTAGCCCACGCACGTTTCTCGCTGAACTGAGCGGCATCCCGGCTCAGAATATCCGCGAGGTGCAGCCCCACGAGGATGAACTGGAAGTGATCGGTGCTGAGCGCTACATCTTCGTGCGCGCCGAGGATAGCGAGGATACAGCGGTACTCTCGACGCTCATCCAGACTGTGATGTGCGTCCTGCACACGATGCCGCAGCCGCCCACAGGTAGCGCCATCAAGCGCTACCGTGCCTTTGGCTTTGTGCAGTCACTCGATGTGGTCGGTCGCTGGCTCTACCAGATGCAGGACGCTGAGAAGACCCAGCCATATTTCATTCAGGATCGCGAGCGACTTCGTACTGAGCGAACGCCGGTAGCACAATGGCCGATCCGCCCGATTCCGCTCTATGTCTACCGCTATCCGCCCTTCAACCAGCAGCTTTTCCCCAATTTGTTCGGGCCGGGGCAGGATCACACCTGCGGCTGTGATCGTGGGCTACCAGATCGCAACTGTCGCTACTTTATGGCTGGTGAGTGCTGGTGGGCGCTTAGCCAAAAGGATAAGGCGCGCCGTGAGCCGCTCAACATCCGGCGTAAGTCTGGGGCGGATCGGGACAAGCCGATTGAGCCGAACGACGATCTGATCATTACGACTAGCGCCCTGGAGGTGGGCTACGATGATGAGTCGCTGATGTGTGTCATCCAGTACACCGCGCCGAGCAACGTGGCCAGTTTTGTGCAGCGCAAGGGCCGTGGTGGGCGTCAAGTCGGCACGCGGCCAATCGTCGTTACGGTGCTCAGCCCCTACAAATCCACTGATCTGTTCCTCTTTCGCAATCAGCACCTGCTCACCGCGCCGACCTTCCGCAAACTGCCGCTCAACGCGCAGAACCGCTACCTCCAGCGCATCCACGGCTTCTACGCGCTCTTTGACTGGCTGGCCTACCGCGCCCACGCCGCCGGTCGCACGCTCAGCCTCGACTACTTGAGAGTAACAGATCTGGCCTATCTGATGGAGCAAACCGCCGACGCTGAGGTGCTATTGGCCTTCAAGGACTATCTGCGGCGAGCCTTCGCGATGGACACCGAGGCGCTCGCCCGCGTGCTGACGGAGGAGTCGCAGGGGTTGCTGCTTGCGATCCTCGACGAGGGACTGGTGCAGCAGGCTCACCCGCTGCTGGCCGCAGTCGGCGCAAAGCCGATCAAAACCCGCGATCTCCTGCGTAAGCACCTGCCCGAGAACCTCTTTTCGGACATTAACTTGCCGGAGGTGCGGGTTGATTACCGGCCCCAGGATCGCCGTGCCGATAAGCGGCCCAGCGTTGAAAGCATCAGCCTGGCCTTGAGCGAGACTATCCCTGGCAACGTGACATTCCGTGGCGGCCAGGGCGCAGCATGGGTACCGCCCATCGCCATTGACGGCGGCCAGTTGGTCGCGCTAGAGCAACACTATATCTGCGAAGAGTTGCATGACCGCGCCAAGACGGTGAATTTGCCAGGGCGTGCGCTGCGCTTGCTCGGCATCAAAGCCACGCAGATCCGCGAACTGACCGTGCTGCGACCGCAGACGATCACGCCCGCACAGTTCAGCGCAGACCACGAGCGAATCTATTGGTACGCCGACCCGGTCAGCGGCGCGTTGCGTGAGCATCACGGGCGACCTGATGAACTTCAGGATGTGAAGCGCCTAGCCCACTCCAGTTCGGCCTTCCCGCTGAGTGCAGTCGTCTTGCGGGCCGAGCGTGAGCGTGCGCCGCGAGACTATAGCTTGGGCGGGACACATCCCGCCATGAGCGCCGACCCCATCAGCCACGCGCTGGTCGAGAAGATTGTGCTGCACAGTGACGAGCCAGCGAACATGAACTTGCTTCAGGTGCAGCGGCTTATCCTGGGAAGCCAGTACACGCTCAAGTCGCGTGAGCTAGGCTTCGAGGAGATCGGCGGGGTGTTGGGGTTCTGCCGCAGCACGGCAAGCCAGGGCCATGTCGCTCTCGGCTTTGCAATGCTCACCGAAGGGCTGGTGCTCGATGTGCGCCCGAACGTGCTGGATGGCTTTACGCTTTCGGCAAACCTGCGGCGGCGGCTGCGTACCAGTGCGATCACCCACCGCTTTATCACTGCCCTGACGGTGGACTATGGCGTGCCCTATTTTGTCGCCGTGAACCTCGCCCATGTGCTGCTCACCGTGGCCGACCTGCGGCTCCAGGGTGATGGCGAACGACTTGCCGAGGTGCGCGGCTGGCTCAGTGCCAACACCCCCGCTGTTGCGGTGGAGGTAGAAGCCACCGCCCGCTCCGTGCATGGCCTCTCGCCAAAGAATACGGAGGCCGTCACAGAACTGCTCAGGGACGATTACCTGCGCTGCTTCCTGGAGATCTACGAGGGCGCTGAACCTGGCGGGGCGATCTTCCAGCAATACCTGCGCGACACCTTTCAGTACAGTCTGGCCATCGCGCTGCGCCAGGTTGCCCAGGAGATCGCTGGGGTTGAGGCGCTCAACTATGTCTCAGCCTGGGCAGAGCTGTATGTTGATTACCCAGGCCCATCCGATAGCATCTGGCTGTACGAGATTGGCGTGGGCGGCATCGGCGTGATGCGGGCGACTGTGGTGCCAGCAGATACCAAGGCGCTGCTGCGCGTCTTCGTGTATAGATAAGACACTTGTGCTAACTTCCGGGCTATACTATAATGTAGAGAGTGTTGCAGAATAGGGGGCATAGGTGGCCCCTGCGACTTCGGGGGGCGATTTTTTGTCGGGAGGATGCGGGGGATATGCGGGGGATGCGGGGGTGAGCGACCTCTTTATAAGAGGTTTTCTCTGAAAACGTCTCTGT
>CAIXLU010000220.1 GCA_903920315.1 uncultured Oscillochloris sp. | reverse complement strand
TTGACGCGGGATGGGGTATGTTCCGGTCGATGCTGGAGTATAAGGCCGACCGGAACGATACCCATGTGGTTGCGATCGGGCGCTTCTTTCCCTCGTCCAAAACCTGTGGCGCGTGCGGGTTGGTCAATGCGGACCTGACCTTGGCGGATCGGGTCTGGACATGTCCATGTGGTGTCCATCACGACCGCGATCTGAACGCCGCACGGAATATCGACCATGAGGGCTTGCGCCTGTTTAAGCTGAGGGTCGCGGCGGGAGACGCCGAGACACAAAACGCCTGTGGAGACTCGGTAAGCCCCATCGGAACGGTTGGCACGGGTCGATGAAGCAGGAAGCCCACGAGCTTTAGCCGTGGGTATTTCACATCCCCGCCGCGTACCCCCGCACGCGGGTTGAGGCTGCGCACGAAGATGCTGGCGTCAAGGGTGTACATTGTCTGCCTCTCGGATGCCGCACAGCGCCTCATCACGCTCGCGCCGGTCGCGCTCCAACTGCTCGCCCAGGTGGGCGTTGGGGTACATGCGCCCGATCTCCTCGCGCAGTGCGGCCCATCGCGCCCAGGCGTCACCCGTGGCCGTCTGCGGCGGCGCGGCGGGCGCGACTAGCTCTTGGGCCAGCCGACCAATCAGCGTGGCGCGGTCTTGCGGGGAAAGCCGACGGGCCAGGGCCAGGGTCTGGTCAAGCGTCGGTTCGCTCGTGATGCTCATCGTTACCTCCTTTGGCACACGTTACGGCCTATCCCCTATTCTATACCCCCCGCACGTCAATCTGTCCTGTGACCGCCGCCGCCACCAGCGCCGTGCGATGCTCGCGCAGCACGGCGATCATCTCCTGCGCCTTGGCGATCAGGGTGTCGATGTGGGATGTTTCTTTCTCGATATGGGTGACAATAGCATGTTGCTCTGTAGTGGTTGGTAAAACTACCCATGTTTCTCCTAATTCCTCCGCATTGAGATGCGGTTGGGCAGCCCGAAGTTTTGCTATATCAAACTGGTACGCAACGGATGTTCCAAGAAATGACCAAGCCACAAATTGTGGAATTGCACGAACAACGGTCACAACCATATCGTAGCCAGCCACGGCACCTTCGTATGCTGAAGGGATAATGGAAGAGTCTCCCGTATAGGCTCCGCTTCGTACAACAATAATCTCGCCTGCCGTCAAAAAGGCGTCCTTGCTTTCTGGGACATCGGTTGGATCAACTAATACGAGATCACACTCGGTAATTTTTCCGGCATCAATGTTAGTTGCACGAATCAGCGGTACACCTTGATCATGTTCACGAGGTGGTTGACCAAGGCCATATCGGATACGTGCGATGCGTTTAAGGTGTGTCACCTCCCAATGCTTCGGTACCTCCCCCAGCCACGGCACGCCGCTGTCCTTCATCGGCGCGGCGGGGTCAAGTCCCTTCGTCACCACATGGCTGATTAGCGCCCGGCGCTTCTCCTGGAGCGTGGTGATCAGCGACACCTGCTTGGCGACCAATGTGTCAATCCGTGCGGTCTCGGTGTCGAGGAATGCGGCGATGGTGTGTTGTTCGGGGAGGGGGGGGAAAGTTATCGGTTCATCGAAATACTGTCCGGCATCAAGGTTTTGGATGCCAGTATTCTGCTTGATAGAGCGGATATTGACTCGTTCGCTGTAGAGTTTGGCAAAGCAGTAGAGGAAGTATCGTGGATGTGAGGAAGCCTTGAGCGCAAGCCGTGCGACAAAGTTAGAAGACACGGCTGGCTCGTCATACTCATAAATGACGACGAAACCTACTGGTTGATTTTCGCCACCTCCCGACTTTTCGAGGAGCAAGTCGTTGCGCTGAAGCAAGCGACCTTCTCGATCTTTTTCTGCTACACCTCGATAGGTGCGATTGTCGAGACTTACAGTGAAATTCTGCCGATTAAAGTCAGCAACCCGAACACAGAGAATCGAATTTTCCTCTGAAGGCTCATCACCCCACACGCCATTTCGAGCATCTGCAATCGCGTTTTTTATGCGCGATACACTCCAATGCGCCGGAATCTCCCCCAGCCACGCAACGCCCGAGTCCTTGTATGCCGGGTAACGTAGGAAGGTCATCGCTGGGCCTCCTGATCTGCGGATAGGGCGGCAATCGCGGCGGCGGTATCATCGCGCAGGCGGCACCAGGCCGCAAGCTGATCGAGTGGGCTACCAACCGGCAACGCTTCCAACAACTGCCTGCGCTGATGCCCGAAATCCTGCTTAAACTGCACTTGGCGTTTGCCACTGAGCGGCTGGGCCGCCGCCAGCAGCGCCGCCTCCAAGCGTTCCTTGGGGCGACGGGTTTGCTCAATTCGGTTCAGCGGCGGCAGGTTGAGCGGGGCGTGGCCATTGGGTCTCCCCGCCACCCGCCGAATCGTTGCCTCATCAGTCAGCAACCATGCCTCCGTCTCGTGGATCGGCACCAGCGCCACCCAGCGCGGCGTCAGCGCGTGCGTGGCCACCGCCTGGACAATCTCAGCATAGCGTGGTGCCGGATCGTCCTGGTCGGCATCCCGATGCACAAAATAGAGATTCGCCTCTGGCAACAGGTGTCGCGCTGCTCGTAGCCGTGCCCCGAGGTCGTGGCCAACGGGAACCGCATAACGTTCAAAGGCGGGCACCGTTCCGCTCGCCTCCGTCGCGCCTGCCGCAATGCACAGGTTTGTCAAGTGTTCCAGCAAACCCGTTTCGGTTGTGCCCTCACCGATCAGCAGAAACTGCACCTGCATCTACGCCTGCCTTTCGGTCAAGGCGGCGAGATCCAGGGCAGGCAGGTGGAGTTGCGCATTTTCCGGCGCGGCCAGATAGTCAATGATCGCGCTCAGACTCACCGCCGATTCGGCCTGATGGACACGCCATGTACCCTCAAGCGGGCGAAACCGGACGGTGCGGCGCACCGCGCCGGACTGATCCCGGATACGAACCTCCTGGGCAAAGAGCAGGTCATCAGGTCGTTGGAGCTGCACAAAGACCGGGGAATGGGTCGCACCAATGACCTGGCGGAGCGGGTTTTCCGCATCGGGTGCCGTCGTCTGATCGACTGCCAACGCCTGGAGCAGTTCCGTCATCTCGCCCATCCGCGCCGGATGGATGCCGTTCTCTGGCTCCTCGATGCAGATCAGCCCGCGTGTTTCCGTGTCAGCCACCAGCACGGCCAGCGCCAGGAATCGCAGCGTACCATCAGATAGCGCCGCAGCAGGAAGACGTACACCGCTCCGCTCTTGTGCCACAATCGTCAACATCTGGCGCACATCATCCACCTCAACCGCAAGCGAACTGATCGGAACGAGGCGGGTCAGACGATTCGCGACGCGGGCATAGACATCCGCCGCATCACCCCCGACACGCTGCACGCCGGTCGCCAGACGATAGAGAGTCGCAGGCAGATGTCCTCCTGCGCCAGTAATCCCTGGCGGCGTCTGAAAGCGGTCAGCGCGCCGCATAGCCGACGGCTCCAGGGCCAGAAAGCGCCAGTTCTGCATCTCACGGCGGGCCGCAAGGATCGTCGGGGTCGCGGAGGTGTTGGAGGTGCCAACAATCGTTTTTGGTGCGCTTGCGGCGGGGGCAATCTGGCCGGGGCCACGCGAACCGCCGTCTTGATGCACCATAATCTCGGTCTGGCCGTCAGCAGCCTGGCGGGTCGAAATAAAGCCCGACGGGGTTTTGCGCTTATTCTTGATGACCGCTGCCCGGAAGAACTTCGCGCTATGCGGGAACCGGAGCCGCCCAGGTGCATCGCCCTCCGTGATGTAATCGAGCGTCTCCGACAGCAGGATGAGGCGACCGAGTGTGCCGCGTTGATCAGGCGGCGCATACCCGATCTGCACCTCGTAGCGCAGAAAGGTCGAAGTCACCTCGGCAGCACGACCGACATCATCGCGTACCTGCGGGTCAACGATCATCTCGGCGGCAATCCGAAAGCGTAGCTCGGTTTCGGCGGGTTCCCCGTGTGGGGTCGTCCGATAAAACAGATCGCGCAGATCACTGGTTTCAAGATCGCCGTCGCGCACACGCAGCGCGGACTCAACGAGCGTATGGTCAGCAAGCAACGCAAGTAAGCGAATCGCATCAAAGAGATTCGATTTGCCAACGCTGTTCGGCCCCGCAATACAGGTCAGCGGCCCGAAATCCACGCGCACGCCCATCAGATTTTTGAACCCGTCCACTTCCAAGCGCGTCAGCATAGGGCCATTCCTTTGTTGGGCCACGACCGAGGCCGGGCTATGGCACCACTTCGCCCGGCTTCACCATTGCATTGAGCAACTCGGTAATCTCCGCGCCGAGACGCTGGAGGTCGGCGTCAATGGCATCGAGCGGGCGGGGCGGGGTATAGGTGTAGAAGTGGCGGGTGAAGGGAATCTCGTAGCCCACCTTGGTCTTCTCCTCATCCACCCAGGCGTCGGGTACGTGCGGCAGCACCTCGCGGGCCACGTAGGCCGATACGTCCTCGCGCAGCGGCACGTTCTCCGTATCGCGCAGGCTGGCGTCGGGCTTGGGCTGGCCCTTGCGGTCGCGCTCCGGCTTGCCTTTGGCGTCATACAGCGGGCGCTCAACCGTGATCGTGCGGTAGCCAAAGTCGTCGTTGGCGAAGATTTTGCTATATTCGCCGTTCTCAAAAGCCCCGTAGAGCTGCACGATCCGCTCGATGTCGGCCTCGCCCAGCTCCTTGCGCTTGCTGCCCAGGCTCTTGCGCATCTTCTGAAAGAAGGTCGCCGCGTTGATCATCTGAATCGTGCCCGTGCGCTCGGGTGTCTTGTGGTTGCTCAACACCCAGATGTAGGTGGCGATACCCGTGTTGTAGAACATGTCCGTGGGCAGAGCGACAATCGCCTCCAACCAGTCATTCTCGATCACCCAGCGGCGGATCTCACTCTCGCCGCTGCCCGCGCCGCCGGTGAAGAGCGGCGAGCCGTTGAGGACAATCGCCACCCGGCTGCCGCCATCCTTGGCCGGGCGCATCTTGCTCAGCAGGTGCATCAGAAAGAGCAGGCTTCCGTCCGAGACACGCGGCAGGCCCGGCCCGAATCGCCCGTTGTGGCCCTGCGTGACGTGTTCGGCACGCACCGCCGTCTCAACCTTCTTCCACTCCACGCCGAAGGGTGGATTGGAGAGCATATAGTCGAAGCGCTGCCCAGTGTGGCCATCGTGCGCGAGCGTATTCCCGCAAATAATCCGCTCGACCTCGTAGCCCTTGATCAGCATATCGGCCTTGCAGATCGCGTAGCTCTCCTCGTTCAGTTCCTGGCCGAAGATGCTCAACCGGGCCTGGGGATTCATCGCCCGCAGATGCTCTTCCGCCACCGCGAGCATGCCGCCCGTCCCTGCCGCCGGGTCATAGATGCTGCGCACCACACCGGGCTTGCTCAGCGCATCGTCATCGGCGATAAAGAGCAGGTTCACCATCAGCCGGATCACCTCACGCGGCGTGAAGTGTTCCCCGGCGGTCTCGTTCGACAGCTCGGCGAAGCGGCGAATCAGCTCCTCGAACATCATGCCCATGCTCTCGTTAGAGACCGTCGCCGGGCTGAGGTCAATACTCGCGAAGCGGCTGACGATCTGGTAGAGCAGGTTGGCGCTATCAAGCTTGGCGAGCAACTTCTCGAACTCGTAGCGCTCGAAGATGTCGCGCACGTTCGGGCTGAAACCGGCCACATAATCGAGCAGGTTGGCCCGAATGCCATTCGCGTCGCCCAGGAGCGTCGGGAAATCGAACTTTGAGGCGTTGAAAAAGCTGTGGCCCGCCGCCCTGGACAAGAAGAGTCCCACATCGAGGCCGCTATCCTTGCGCGTGGCCAGTTCGACCCGCACGGCACCCTTAGTCGGCGCGAGTACCCCATCGAGACGGCGCAGCAGCGTAAAAGGTAGAATGATCTTGCCGTAGTCGGACTGCTTATAGTCGCCACGGAGCAGTTCGGCAATAGCCCAGATCAGGCCAGCGTTGGCGGTGGGGGTTGTCACAGAGATACTTTCCGGCTATACAGGGGTGCAGGACGCAGCAGCGTCGGCACATGTCACGGTGCCGGTCTACAACGCACCTTGCGAGGGACGCACGGGGGCGCTACAATGGCCAGGCACAGCAGAAACGAATATGATGCGACAGAACCCACTCACAGCTTGGCGGCATACGGGTGGGTTTTGTTATCTCGTAACGTGAAGTATAGCATAGCGATCCGCAAATGGGCATGTATGGAGAGGATTACGTCATGATCACGATTCCCACGCTGCCGGGGTCAGGCCATACCGAAGCACCGGGGTGTCACGGGTATCCCGGACGATCTGGCAGGTCATAGCGCACTCCTCGCAGATCCAGAGATGCCACCAGACGTGCGGGTAGGCGCGGATCGCCTGCGCGATCCCCGCATCGCGCTCCATGTCGAGGGAGGCGGCAAGATCGTCCATGCAGTGGTCACACGTCGTTTCTACCATCGTCAGCGGCGCATCCCGCAGGTCAACGACGATCAGCAGCAGGACGCTACGGCAGCGGGCGCAGCCCGAGACGTGATCCACGAGCAGTGGCGGGGGGGGATTCTGCGCGAGATCAGCGGAGGTCAGCCACGCCTGTAGTGTGGTACAAGGGATACGCTCGGTCATGTCGTGTGCGCTTTCGTTCATCGCGGCGAATCATTCCCGTTGTGAGTATAGCGGTGCGTGCGATGAAATCACTTAATGGCGACTGTCACGTAGGACTCACGCCCGCTGGCTGCACGTTCCTGCGCTCCCGCTCTGCATAACCCGACGAGGCCATTGCGACAAAAGTACAGGAGGGATGAATGACCACCGTGACGCGAACCACACCGCCGCAAGCGTGGCCGGTGAACACCTATAGTGATCGCTTACGCACGCACCGTGCCGATCTGGCCGCCCGCTACCACATCACCGAGTTGGGCGTCTTTGGCTCGTATGTCCGCAACGAGCAGCGCCCAGAGAGCGACCTGGATGTGCTGGTGGCGTTCAGCGAGACGCCGAGCCTCTTCACGCTGGTGGCGCTGAAAGACGATCTTAGCGCCTTGCTCCCGATCACGGTCGATCTGGCGGTGAAGACGGCGCTGCGCCCCCGTATCGCTACCCGCATTCTGAGCGAAGTGGTGCTGGTATGATGGAGTTCGACGACAACAAGGAACTCCGGCATGGCACGACGTAGAACAAAGGGTTTCGTAGAAGAAGGCGGCATTGGGATCGTCATCATCGTCGCCCTCGGCGGCATCCTCGCCCTGTACCAATGGGCAGAGGCGCTTCCCGGCCCCTGGAAGATTGGGACAGCGACATCCTGGCGGCGCAGATCGCACGGGCCACCGCGCTCCGCGCCGACCCGCTGCGGGTGCGAGCCGCCCGTCGCCACACGGGGGCCATCGTCTACGCGGGCATCCTGCTCAACTGCATCCTCGTGACCTGGGCGTTTGCGACTGGCGACTCCTCGTCGCAGGCGACATCGGCAGTGGGCGCACGGGCCAGCCAGCCCGTCCCTACGCTGATGGGAACCACGCTCGTGCTGGCCCCGCCGACGCTGACCCCGCCGAGCGCGGAGCCGGTCGCCGCCGTCTTCAATGGAGGCAATGTGCGGGCCGCCCCCGCGCTTCAGGCCGCCGTCCTCGACCAACTCCACGCGAGCGAGACGGTCGCTCTGCTTGGCCGCTCCACCGATGGGCAGTGGATACAGGTTCGGGATGGACGGGGGCAGGTGGGCGGGACACACCGCACCCTGCTGACGATTGACCCCGCAATTGACCGATTAAACCCGCCGTACGCCGCCATGCTTTAGCCGAGCGGTGCGGCGGGTTTCTCGCTGGCTTTAGCCAGAACATCGCACGCAATGATAGTCCCTTCATTGCGTGCGATGTTCTGTGTTATGCACTTGCGTTCTAGGAGTAATTGTTGTAAAATTACTCCTATGGAATACCGAACGATCAAAGTCTGGATGTCCACCTACCAGAAGCTACGTTTACTGGCTGCGCTTACGGGTGAGTCTATGCTCGCCGCACTTGATCGGCTCGTTGTGCGCGAGTTGGAGGCCCAGCAGAAGGAGCAACACAGTAAGTAACCCAAGGCTAAAGCTCTTGGGCTTTACCCTAGTCTACCGACGAGTCGGCATCCGGGTAGTGCGGCACACTTACGGGTGCCCTGCCGGAAATATTCCCGGCAGCGATCACATCTGCATGACCAGCGAGTCCGCAGCGTGTGCACACAAAGGAAGCCTGGGTCTTGCGGTTCGCCTTGGCGATACACCCGCAGTTCGGACAGGGAGAGGTATTTCGAGGATCAACCGCATGGACGCGAACGCCCGCCAGTGCCGCCTTATAGGCGATAAAGGCCTGCAGTTGGGCGAAGGCCCAGCTATGGAGTGTTGCGCACTGCGACCGTTTAGCCCTCACCCGCGTGCGAATGTGCGTCAAATCTTCGACGGCAATTGCTCGCTTTGTGCGTTTGGCCTTCGCAACAATCCGTTTCGAGAGGTTATGGTTCACCCAGGTTGCAAAGCGGTATTCCTGTCCCGCCAGCTTCTTCAAGCGGCGGCGTGCGCCGTGGGTGCGCTTACGTTGGAGTTTCTTTCGCAGGCTCCGATGCCGATAGCGCACGTTCGTGATCGCCTTGCCCGAGTGGATTTTCCCGTCGCTATCGACGGCGATGTTCGTCACGCCCATGTCAATGCCCAGCACGCCTTCAACATCCGTAGGCGTCGGCTCCTCGACCTCACACACCGCGAACAGAAACCACTCGCCACGGATGGAGGCGAGGTCGGTTTCTCCATGCTGGGTGGCAAGCAACTGCCGCTGCCGCTCACCACACACGAAGGGGATGGCTTGTCGCCCATCCAGCGTCCAGATCGAGACAGAGGAATCCGGCAGTGCATACGACAGGATACGGTTGTCGTAGGAGATGGCCCCATGCGGTCGGAATGTCCGACACACCCGCTGATCGAGTTTGTAGGCGTCCCCTACTTTTCCCAGCACACGGATCGTCATCTGCGCAGCCAGCCCGAAGGTCTCGCGTACCACGTCATAGCAGATCTTCTGCAAGTCGAACTTACCAAAGGTATGCGTGTCCCAGGCAATGCGGCTGATGTAGTCACACGCCGCGTTTGCCGCTTCCAGTGTGCGTCTGAGTGCATCGGCTTGCTCCGGCGTCGGAAGGAGTTTCAGTTGTGCGGTAAGTTTCACTATGTGAGTATACCACGTATCAAACGTCTGCGCAAATGTGCGCTAAAGCGGGCTAAAGCATAGGGCGTTCCTCCCAGCGCTAAAGCTGCTGGGCTTCCCGCCCTGAAGGGTGACTCGCACATCCGACGAACCGAAGATTGAGATTGCATGCGCGTGATGCGGGCGCACGCACCATGTACGCCCATCGAAAATCACGAACGGATGGCTCACGAGAAGCCGTGGGGCTTTAGCCCCTGCGGAGTGTCACTGAGGAAGTCATGAAGAGTTTTACCCACGATACTAGTCAGGCGGCGCACCAACGCTACGTAGACAATATTCGGGCGATGTCACCCGCAGAACGCCTCGCCGCCGCCTGCGATCTGAGTCGGCGGGCGCTCGCGCAAGCGTTGTGGGTCATTCGTCGGCAGCGCCCAGAGATTGATGCTCAGGAAGCGCAGTTCATCCTGCTAGGGCGGCTCTATGGAAGCGCCATCGCGGCGCAGGTGCGTTCCTGGCCACTGCCTACGGGAGAGAAATCAATGCAAGGAACGCTCTATGATGCCATTACCCCGGTCATTGATGTCCTCGAAGAACGTGATCTCGCCTACTATATCGGAGGGTCGGTCGCCAGCATCACGTATGGCATTCCCCGCGCAACGATGGATGTGGATATTGCGGTGCAGATGACTCGACGTGATGTATCGCTGTTTGTGCAGCGGCTTACGCCGTATTACTATCTTGATGCCGAGTCCATACGTAGTGCGATCAGTAATCATAGCTCATTTAATCTTATTCCCATGCATGGAGCGGTAAAGATTGACGTGTTTGTCCCGCCGCTCACACTATTTACGAAATCGGTCTTTGCGCGGGTTGCCTATCTCCCGATTGCGCCGGATGCGCCTCGTCCGTATTGTCTCCCCACCGCAGAGGATATTATCCTGCTCAAACTGCACTGGTATGTGCTGGGGAATAGGGTCTCGAACCATCAGCGCACAGATGTTATCGGCGTCCTGCAAACACAAGCTGGCCAGCTCGACCTGCGGTACCTGCGCCAGTGGGCAACCATCCTGAACCTTGCCGATGTCTTTGCGGACGTATACGCCGATGCGGGCGTGTAGGAGTCACCGTACCGGCCTGGGCAAGAAAACAAGCGCAGCGAGCTGGACAGTCCAGCTCGCTGCGCTTGTTTCCTGGTGTCAGCGGTGACGGCGATGGAAAGCCTCACCTCACGATCACGACTCCCACGCTGCGGGCGTCAGGCCATACCGAAGCACCTGGGTGTCGAGGTCGGCCCCGTTTGGCCACGAAATCGCCCCGTCGCTGATGAGAGCCTGACGAAAAAAGGCAGGTTCGCGCACGGGCAGGAAGATCGGGCCGCTCAGGTACGGCTCCCGATCTATCTCCTTCGTGGTCGTGTCAGAGAACGTCACGCGCACACGATACGTCTCCAGAACGATGAGAGCGGTCACATCAACGAGCTTCATCTGAGTTGTTCTCCTATGGCTCAAACCACTCCAGGAGGAGGTTCGCCTGAGCGCGTTCCCCGTTTTCTTGTCGTGCCTGCGTCGTCATCGGTGGTGCGGCCCACCCTCCAGCGCGGCCCGCAGCGCCGCATCGTTGACCTCGGCGTAGCCCATCGTCGTGCGAATGTCCTTGTGTCCCAGGCGGCGCTGCACCACTTCGATCTTATGGCCCTCCTCCAGCAGCTCGGTGGCCGCCGTGTGGCGAAGTTGGTGAATCGTGTAGCGCGGTGTGCCGTCGGGGTCGAGGAGGCCCGCGCCGGTGCAGAGCGTGTTCCAATTAGGACTTACGCAGTTGGCCTCACCTGCGGTAAGATGAGGCGATGAACGAACCCAAGGTGACGGATCTCGACTATATCAACTTCCTGCTCGCTGCGCCCCGGGTGGTCTCGTGTACCGAGGGGGCACGAGACCACCCGGAGGGGCCAGCGCCGGCGGCCCACGATGCGCTGAATCGGCTGTTGTATCGGCTCGAACCGGACACGACGCCGCTATGGCAGGAAGCGGAATTGCTTGTGGATCGCACCCGTGGGCTATTGATCATCGACGATAGCACCTTGGATAAACCGTATGCACACATGATCGCACGGGTGCATCGGCACTGGTCAGGCACACACCGCAAAGTCGTGTCCGGCATCAACCTGGTGAGCCTCGTCTGGAGTGACGACACACACGCCGTCCCATGCGATTATCGCCTGTGTGATGCGCCTACTGATGGACTGACCAAGAATGACCATTTTCGTGCGATGCTCCAAACCGCAAAGGAGCGCGGTTTCACCCCACGCTACACGTGTTTTGATAGTTGGTATAGCGGATTGGCAAACCTCACATATGTCCGAAGCCTCGGGTGGCATTGGCAAACCCCATTGAAGGCAAACCGCCTGGTGAATCCGGACGGAACCGGGAATCGACAACTCGCTGATTGTGACATTCACAATGCGGGGAGCCGCGTCCATCTCAAAGGCTATGGCTTTATCCTGGTGTTCCGGATCGACACCCCAAACGGTGGCACGGAGTACTGGGCGACGAGTGATCTGCTGATGTCGATGGATCTGCGGGCGACGACCGCTCGCCAGGCATGGGCGATTGAGACCTATCACCGCGATATCACGCAATTTTGTGGGATTGAACGCTGCATGGCGCGCGGCGAGCGGGCGCAACGCACTCATATTGGCTGGGACCTTCGCTGCTACTTGCGCCTGATTTGGCACGAGCTTGAAGCCGGCGCATCGCGCTTTACCACCAAGATGGACATCATCCGTCCTGCCATCCGACAGTTTTTGACCAACCCCAGCGCGGTCTTGGCTGGCTTCCCGCAGGCCGGAATGGCGCACAAGCGGGCAACTGCGTAAGTCCTACCCTCTGTCGAGGATCGCTACCAGATAGGCTTGCATCTCTGCATTCCGGCATCTGGCATTGGCTCCTACCCCCTTGGGCCTTCACCCCTGACATTCCCCCGGCAAGAACGACGATTTTCGTGATATGTGAGAGGAACGTGAACCATGCCCAGCCAACTGATCAAGCTTAATGACGGCACCATGATCGAAGTCGAGGCCAAGCTCGGACAGGAGTAGCAGATCGCAGCCTCCGACGCCCGCCGGATTGACGAGCGCTTCTCCGACACGGTCGACCGCGTGAAACCGCTGCTGGTCAATGCGGCCCGCCCGGTGCTTGAGGCGTGGCACGAGCTGAGCGCCGACATGCAGGTTGAGCAGGCCGAGATCGAGCTTGGACTGAGCTTTGAGACCGAGGGGAATGTCTTTATCGCCCGTGGCACCGCCGGTGCGAATATGGTGGTGAAGCTAACTCTGAAGCCGAAGGCGTGAGATGACGACCTCGCGAGCGGCACCAGTTGTCCCCATCCGTACTAGTGGTGGCAAGCTCGTTGGCACGGGCTTTGTCTTGTGGCGTGAGGCTGGTCGTGTACTCGTGGTGACCGCTGCGCATGTCATCTCCGCTGCTGATGGCACCAAACTACCAGGCGTGCGCGTGCGCAAACAGCCGCCAGCCGCACAATGTATTGGCGAACGTGATGGTCGCGATCTAGCTGTATTGCTCTTTACTGACCTTACCGGTCAGGATCAGCTACAGCCGCTACGAGCGGGGCGTGCGGTTGACGGTGCCAAGGTGGATGTGTTCGGATGCTTCAGCTTCGATGATGATAACCCAATCCAGTCTCACAAGGTCGCCGCCCGACTATCCACCGGGTCAAGCCGCTTCGACAACGACGATCAAGAGATGCAAACATGGACTCTCACTACGCTGGGAGGAACCGAGCGACTAGAGAAGGGCAATAGCGGTGGCCCAGTCGTCGATGAGAACGGTTGTGTCGTCGGCGTGGTGATCATCCGTAAGGATGATGCTGGTGCGGCTGGAGCGGCGCTTGATATTGCCGAACTCGAACCAATCTGGGATGATAAACTGTTAGGCGTCTCATGGACGCAAGTCTACTCGCCGTCTGCTCCTACGCCGCCGCCGCCAGTGACGCCACCGTTTCCTGGTGTACCAGAGGTCAGCGAAATGGATACGATGCGTGGCTTGAAAGCTTTACGAGATGGTCTTCAGGTGCAACAGCCGACCCTCTTGCCAGATCTCGATACGCTTGAGGAGCGCATGAGGGATAACAAGCGTGAACAGGCGTTCTATGGCAGCACCGAAACGTTACGCAATGACTACTACAAGATCATTCGCACCCTGAATGATCTTGCGATGAGGTATTGCGGCCAATCATTCAATGATCTGTGTAGACTGCCTCCCCCGCCGCCGCCGCCGCCACCTAACGGTCGATCTCGTTCTGCATCCACACCAGATCAATTGCTCCGCGCTGCTGATCGCGCCTATAACCTTGAAGACTGGACAGCGGCGATCCCCTTGTATGAGCAGTACCTCCAGGCTCGACCGACCGATCAGAGCGCCCAGCAGCGATACACTGAGGCGCTACGACAGAAAGGGCTTGCTGATCGCTATGCCGCTCTCGCGCCGCTGCGTGAGTGCGATGAATACCAGAATGTTTTAGAAGAGATCCAGGTGCTGCGCCGTGAGGGCTACACCGCTGATCCGCAGGGCCACCAACTGTGGGCGGAGCAGCACCAGTATACACCTGAACAGATCGCCCCAGGACAGATCTACACGTTGCTCTCGGCGGCCAGCCAGCTCTTTGGAACCACGGTTCACGCCGGTCTGCTGACCCTCAGCGACGCGGAGCCTAAACCTGAACCAGTAGATCCTCAGCCCCGCAGCTATGTGGCTAACGCGCAGCCTGCACGCGTAGATCCTCAGCGCCGCAGCCATGTGGCCATCGACCGCCTGACCGGCGGGGTCGGCGAGGGGCCATTCATTGAGGAGTTGGTGCCCGCCGCCGTACCACTCGAATGTCGGCTGCGCCTCAGCAACTTTGCGCTCTGGCACCTCGCCCTGCTCGCCCTCACGATCCAGGAGTTTAACGCCGGCTATAGCGCCATCGGCGGCGGCACCCGCAAAGGCCAGGGCCAGGTGCGGATCGCGGTATCTGGGCTTGCATGTCTCTACAGCCAGGTTGCTGGCCCGCTGACCGGCGGCATCGTCTCGGCCCAGGCCCGCCTGGCCAAGCTTGATACGACCGCCGATCTGCCCGCTGCAGTACGTGCGGTGGAGTGCAACCGCGTGCTGCTCCCTGATCTCGCGCCGACCCCCGCACGCAACTGGCGCGATGCTGGCATGATCCGGGTCGAGGTTCCCGATGGTCGGCTCGATGAACTGTTCAAAGCGGCGGTGCGCGAGGTCTGGGTGCCATGGGTCGAGACTCTGGTTCGGGAGGGAGGTGCTTAATGCAGCGCTATCGCAACCCCTACGATTTTGTACCGCTCGAAGAACATCCTACAAGCCTCGCTGCGAAGCTATCTCTGGCGAGCGCGGCTGGGCTATCGGGCCGGATTACCTTTCAGCTCATCGTGCTTACGCCGCTGTGTATCCATAACGATCCTGGTAAACCCGATCAGCGTAACAGCGGCAATCTGTACCGCTTCGCGCACCTGGGGGGGAAGCCGCGCATCCCCGCCACCTCGCTCAAAGGCATGCTGCGCGGCGTCCACGAGGCGCTGACCAACAGCACCCTGGGCATAATCAATCGGCGCGCGTGGTATGCCGGGCGAATCCCAGAAGACTACCTGTCCGGGGGCAAGACGTTCACGCCCAGCGATGCCCTGTTCGGCATGGTCAGCGCGAGTAAGCAGCAGTTCGATGTCGGTCGTGCCGGACGGCTGCTGATTGACGATCTCACTCTTCCTGGTAACGTGACCTTGGCGCATCAGGATGTGTCGCGCCCGGCCGGCGGCCAACCTAAGCCGGCCCACGAGAGCTTCTACTTTCACCCCGATGGCAAACGCCTGATTTTGGGGCGCAAGTTCTACTACCACCAGCAGAACTTCCGCGAGACGCTCGCTATCTATCGCCGCCGCCGTATGCCCGAAATAGTTGTGGAAGCTGTGCCAATAGGCAGTATCTTAACCGGAACCCTGCGCTTTAGCGGGCTGAGCGAGGGTGAACTCGATAGCTTGATCTACGCCCTGATTCTGGAGCATGGCACTGCCCACAAGCTCGGCTACGGCAAGCCGCTCGGCCTGGGCAGTTTGGAGATCAGGATCACACAGCTCCACATTGAATCTGCGCTGAACGACGTGCCAGCACGCTTTCTGAGCTATGGCGAGTCCACGCTGGAGGATCGCAGCGCCGAGGTGCAGATTCGCCGCGACCGCGCTCGGGATGAATGGCAGCGACGCGCCGGAGGTGGAGCTGCGAGCCATGCGGCATTTGTGAGCATTGCGCACTGGCCCCAGACCGAGAACTTCGTCTACCCTGACTTCGATTACTTCCGCAGCCAGCGCGGTCGTACCGCGCAGGATCCCATCTGGGAATACCAGGGCCGCGCCGAGAGCGACTACTACCCTGGCGCAGCGGGGTTGCCCTCGGTGACCGGAGGGCCATCGGCAAGCACATTATCAGATCCCATCGCCGCGTCTGCATTGTCCCCCGAACTGCAACTGCCAAGCGAACGTCGTCGTGGGCGCTTTGATCGGCGCGGTGGGGTAGGCATATCGGTGCAAGACGAGGCCGACGAGCGAATCTATCAGGCCCGGCCCACCGACGCCGCCTCGCGCAAGCTGCTGCGTCGGCTCTCGGATCAGCTCGATACGAGCGATCCGCCGCTCGTGAGCTTTCGCCTTGAGATCGGAGCCGACGTGGACGGAAAGCGAGTGCCGGTAGCCGTCGATCTGCGGATGGAAGGAGCGGCCTGATGAGCCAATCACACTTGGTACTCTTCGACGCCGACCATATTAAAGATTATGTCTTTACCACCGGGCGGCTCAAGGAGATCCGTGGCGCAAGCGAGATGGTGCGCCAGCTCACCGACGAGACGCAGCTATGTGCCAGCGCCGTCTTTGCCGCGTATGGGCTGACCCCCTGGGAGTCACCGGGGCCGGCGCGGATCATCTACGCGGCCGGCGGGGCCGGCGCGATCCTGTTTGCCGACGGTGCGCGCGCCCAGGCGTTCTGCCAAGATCTGGAGGGCAACTATCAGCGTCAGACCCGCAGCGCCACCCTCAGCGCGGTGACGGTATCGATCGAGGGCATCGGCCCTGTCGCTGAACTGGACGCGCAGCGCCAGGGCGCGCGCGCCCTGGCCCGCCGCAAGGCGAGCAAGCCGCAGATCCGTGCGCTGCCCGGCGGCGGACTGCTGCGCTTTGGCGACAGCGACCGCCTGCACCCGGCTGAGGTGCAGCTGCTCGACCCTGATGATCAGCTGCTCGTGCTCAGCGAGGAGACCGCCCGCAAGCGTAAGCTGAGCTTCGACTTCCGCCGCGCGATGGCAGACAGCCCCTTCTGGGAGGGTTTTCGGCAAGCCCTGCCAGAGCGGCAGCGGGAGAACTGGCAAGGACTACCGAGGGAGAGCCAGGATCTTAACACCATTGGGACGAAGTCACACCCCAGCGGCTATGTGGCCTTTATCCATCTTGACGGCGATAGCGTGGGCAGTGCCCTGCGCGAGGTCGTGCGCAAGGGCGGCTTTGCTGCGTACCACCGCTTCAGCCAAGCGTTGGATACGGCTGCCCAGACGGCGACCGCTCAGGCCCTAGCCACCGCTTATCAGAACCATGTCCCATCCCGCCATAGGCCGCGGCAGAGTCAGGCTGAGCTGAGCATCGAGCTGCCGTTTGAGCTGATCACCATAGGCGGCGACGATGTGATGCTGGTCTGCACCGCCGAGCACGGTCTCGGCGTTGCGCGCATGATCAGCGCCCAGTTCGGGCCGCTTGTACATTCGTATCTTGACGCCCACGAGGTGCGGCTGGAGCATCCGCTCAGCGCCTCGGTTGGGGTGGTAATCGCCCACGCCAGCATGCCGATTGTGCAGCTCCAGGAGCGTGCCCGTGAGCTGCTCAAAAACGCCAAGCACCAGCGTGATCCCAAGCGTGACGTCGGCATCGGGTTCTTCGACTTTCAGATCGTCACGACCCCCGCGCTTGATCAGATCAAGCTCCTGCGCCAGCAGGGCTACCAGGGCAATGACGGGGCAGAGTTCACCCGTCGGCCCTACCGCTGTGACCATGCCGAGACACTGCTGCGCCAAGCCCAGATCCTGCGCCATATGCCGGACTTCAGTGGGAGCAAACGTACCGACCTCTACAATGCATGTGCCGAGAGCCGGATGCAGGCCACACTCGATGTGCTGACCGTGTCGCTGCGCCTACGCGCTGCCGAGCGCACGGTCTTGCTGCACGCGCTGCACGAGCTGGACAGCGTCAGCTATTTCCCGTTTACGCAGGAATATGCTGGTGGCCAGTTGCGTTTCCGAACCGCGCTGCTCGACCTGCTCGAAGTTGTCGAGTTCACCCCTGGGGAGACACAATGACTGAAGCTCGATCGCTCCATCTGCAGCTGCGGGTCGAACTGCACAGCGCAGCCCACATCGGTACTGGCCTTGGTCTCGGCCAAATCCTCGATGATCGGATGGTGCAGGGTCCGCATCCGCAGTATCCCAACACCATCTTGCCCTATCTCCCCGGCTCAACACTCAAAGGCCGCCTGCGCTACCACCTGCGCCGAC
Organism: uncultured Oscillochloris sp.; assembly: GCA_903920315.1. Taxonomy (GTDB): domain Bacteria; phylum Chloroflexota; class Chloroflexia; order Chloroflexales; family Chloroflexaceae; genus Oscillochloris. Next base: position 32,301 of record CAIXLU010000220.1, on the reverse strand, counting down.
TCGCTGCGATTTTTGATCTCCCTGAGGTAGAAGACCGGCTGTTCGGCAGCCCCGAGCGCCTCGGCGATCTGCGTGTTGCCGATGCACATCTTAGCGATACGGCGTTGGTGGGCCAGATATCTGAGGAGAATAAGGAGAAAAACGAACCCCGCCCCAGCCCGCTGGATGGCTATCTGGTGCGAGGGGCGCGTAGCTTCGTCAGCCTCAGCCGGGGACGTCGGGTCGCCCGCGACGAGCGCCTCTTTCGGCTTGAGCTGGCAGAGACCGGTCTCGTCTTTAGCAGCACGATCCACGGCGCGCTGAGTGCGCCGGAGCCAAAGCGCGATCTCGCGTTGCTTCTAGCGGCAACCCGTGATCTAACCCACCTTGGCGGGCACAAAGGCCGTGGTCTCGGGCGCTGCGAGATCAGTATTGACCATGTTCGTCTGAATAACCAGCCCACTGAGTGGCGCACAGTACTGGAGGAGTGGCTATGAGCAAGCTCACGCTCGATCTCCAGCTCCTCTCGCCAACGGTTATCGCCCAGCGCCCGACCTCGCCAGGGCAGATAACCCGCTCGCCAGACTATCTCAGCGGCACCGTCCTACGCGGCGGCATTGCTGGGCTCTGGCGGGAACATTACGGTACGCAGGACGAGGGGCACTTTCAGGCGATCTTCGTGCAGGGGCAGCTACGCTTTGGCAACGCATGGCCGCAACAGCTAAACGGGCGCACCTGGATCGTACCCCAGAGCGCCGCCACGGAAAAGCGCGGCGGCTGGTTCGCGGATGGGGATGAGGGTGTCAGTGACCTGCTAACCCAGCTCTTGCGCGAGGCAGAGCCGGATGATATGGAGCCGGTCGGGGACACATTCGTCTGCGAAGACACATGGAAGGGCAGATGGGAACCTCTTACGGCTCGGCGGCGGCTAATCAGCCGCACCGCAATTGAGCGGGCACCTGCGGCGGGCATCACGCGCGGGGTGGCCGCCGATGGCCAGCTCTACAGCTTCGAGGCGCTGGAAACTGGTCAGTGCCTACGGGCAACGATCAGTGGGCCGGACCATCTGATAACCGTGCTAGCGAAACTGCTCGACGCCCGCCCGACAATCACCGTTGGCCAGGGGCGTTCGCGGGGGCTTGGGCTTGTGGAGATCAGCCAGATGACGTCGGCCCCGGAGCCGGAACGAGACGACCATGCGCTGGTCGCGGCGATCACTCGGTTCAGCACGCTGGCTGGGGCCGATCATAGCCAGCGGCTGCTGCCGGTGACACTCGAGTCGGATACACTGCTGCGCGACAACTACCTGCTCGCCTGTAGCAGCGCCGATCCGCACGCGGTGTTGAGTCGCTATCAACAGCGTGTGCCTACCTCGATGGAGTTGGTGTATGCGCTTCAGGCGACACACTGGATCGGCGGCTGGGAGCAGATCCGCCGTCTGCCGCGCCCGCCACAATTGGCGGTGGCCCAGGGTTCGGTCTGGGTGTTCGGGGTCGCCACGCACGAGTTGCCGACGGCGCTTGCCTGGTGGCACGCGGTCGAGGAGCACAGCCTGGGCGAACGCTGCGCGGAAGGCTTCGGCCAGGTTCGGCTACTGCACCCCTTTCACGACTATCGCGAGGCGGAGGAGGAACGTCGATGGTAGACCAAGATACGCTGCGCGAGCAGGAGATACGCCGTGCGAAACTGCTCACCGCCCTGCGGGTAGAGATCAGCACGATGGCGAGCAATCTGTATGGACAGCTCGGCGGCATGGAGCTACCGAACCATCGGCTCAATGGGATCGCCAACAGCTTCGCCTGGCACGCCAAGCGACTTGATCATGCAGCACGGCTCACCTACGGCATCGAGGAGATCAAGCGTTTGCAGCAGCGCATCGACCGCAAGGGCGCAGAGTATGCCGTCTATGGCTGGCTGCTCAGCCAGATCGGCAGCGGGTCACGGCCCAGCGCGGATGAACAGAAGTTGCTCGACCCATTACGGCTAGCCGATAACGAAGTGACGGATTGGCTCAACCACGTGCGCCTACTACGCGCCCAGAGCCTGCTCCAGTTGCTCATCATCTTTACTCAGAGTAAAACCTTTACCAAGGCGCTCACAAAGGCAGGGGGGCAGCTTCAATGGAACTAACGCGCTACACATTCACTGGCCAGCTCGTGCTTAAAGGAGCGCTGCATATTGGCAGCGGCAGCGGCGGCAGCCTCGGCAGCGACCAGACCGTCACCGACGCCACGGTGGTGCGCGATAGCCACGGACGGGCTTACATCCCCGGCTCGTCGCTGCGCGGCGTACTGCGGAGTGCGGTCTATAGCTATGCGCCCGCGCTCTTCCCGGATGATCGGCTCGGCGAGCTGTACGATGATGATGAGGATCGCGAAAAGAATATCCGAGAGCGTATCGAGTCGCTCGACCTGGCCACATCGGAGGTGCGCTTGCAGGAACTGCTTGATACGTGGCTCACCCCTGCCGAGCGGCTCTTCGGCACGGTATTCTGGGCATCACCGCTGCTCATCCCCGATCTCTATCCCACAAAGCGTGACGCGAATAAGCCCGAGCCGGTGCTGGCCGGCGAGGTGCGCCACGGTGTGGGCATTGACCGCGACACCGGCGCGGCGCGCGAGCAGGTGAAGTATGACTTCGAGGTGCTGCCCAGCGGGCAGTGCTTCGAACTGCTGCTGCGCTGCGAAATGCCCACAGCGTGTGAGAGTACATGGACGAAGCTGCTTGCACTCGCGCTGCGCCTACTTGAGCAGGGTGAGATCAGCCTGGGCGGGCGTCTCGCTCGCGGCGTGGGCCAGGTCGAGCTGCGCGACCTGCGGGTCTACCGTCTGCAACTGGATCGCGCAGGGCTGCGGGCCGCCCTGCTCGCTGATGGCGCGGCGCGCTACGGTGCGCCCCAGGCTGACGGCTGGACTCGCCGGACGCTGGAGGTGGACTAATGTTCGCCCAACGCTTCAACGAACTGCGTGTGCAGCTAGAGATCCGCCCGCGTTCGCCGCTCCTGATCAAAGATGGTCGACATCATGAAGCAGGCCAGCGCGACCGGCTGGTCTTCCACCCAGATGCCCGGCGCGATCCGGACAAGCCGCGCCGACGCGAGGGCCGTGGCTACGGGAGCTACAACAACCCCGACGAGGCCTTCGACATGGCCTGCGTCTGGACGCAGACCGCCGATGGGCCACGCTTTTATCTGCCAGGGAGCAGTCTGAAGGGTCTGTTGCGTCACGGCGCAGAGCTGCTGCTGTCGCGCTGGCGGCCAGATCTGGCCCGACAGGCCGACCCCTTCGAGAACGTAGCCAGTGCCTGGGTGGATGCGCAGCGCAAAGCTGACCACAGCCCTTCGGGATCGGAGATCTACGCCCAGGCCGGGCCAATCGAGCGATGCTTCGGCCACAGCGCCCTGCGTGGGCGCTGGACAATCGCCGATGCATGGCTGGCCGACGAGCGCCAGGCCCGGGTTGTGGTGCGCGATGGGGTCGGGATCGACCGCCACAGCGGCGCGGCTGCGCACAATGTTAAATTTCAATATGAGGCGATCAGCGCGGGATGTTTCACCACCACCCTGACCCTAGTCAACTACGAGCTCTGGCAGCTTGGGCTCCTGGCGCATTTGCTGGCGGCAATTGATACAGAAGATCTCAGATTGGGCTATGGCGTCCGACGCGGCCTGGGGCGTGTGCAGCTCACGGTACGCGAGCTGCGCTGGCAGTGGTATGGACGCTATACGCCCGAGACGGATCACTTCCGTATCCCAAGCCTGAGCCAGATCACGCGCACGTCTGACCTCGCTACGAGGTACCGCCTACAGGAGGATGCAGCGCTCGCCATGATCGATTTGTCGGTCACACGGGTTGAGACCGTGACCGCGACGCTTGGCAAGGCGTGGGCGCTGCGTACCGCCGAAGGCGAAAACCAGACTAACTGGGATGCGCCGCCATGGCCACAGTTTGCCGCCACCTTACCCGGCGTATGCATCGGCTGGCCAACAGGCGCGGGGGGGGCACCACAATGAGCGATACGATAAGCCGGATTGGCTACCTCCAAATCGATGCCGCTATGATCACGGGCTGGTTCGCACAGGCGATTACCACGCTAGGCGACGATCCGCTCAATGCGTGGTGCGACGACGAACGTCAGACGGGCAAGGCGGGCCTGCTGATCGCCGACGACCTTGCGGCCGCAGATGTCAGGGATTTCGCAGCGCGCTGGCCGCGCGGTCGCCTGTTCACGCCCGCCGCCGACCTGCGCTGGGAGCAACTGGCGAGCGGTGCGCTCCACGCAGTATTAATCGCCGACACGGACGAACATCAGCGGCTTGGCATGCAGGGCGTCCTGCCGTTACGCCCGGAAGGACCTTCGCGCAACCTCATGCTCTGGGGCGAATACCGCGACAATGCCTGGCGCGAAGAACGCATTCCCGGTCTAGCCAGCTACCTGCCCGCAAGCTGGAGCGGGTCGCGGGCTGCGCTGAAGGTACAGGAGTATCGTGCCAGTTGGCCAGATCAGCGCCAGCCATTTGCCGCCGAGCGCCTGGTTGTACGCTACCTTGCCTACGATGGGAATTTCAAACTTGCTAACGACCCCCGCTTTCAACGCGGCGCAGCGGTAGGAGCAGCACAATGAGCCACACGCTGATCACCCACATTGGCGTGAGCGCGTTGAGCTGCGAGGCGCTCCGTAGCGTGCAATCTCAGAACTACGATCGCATTGCCGAGAATCTGGCGTTAGGCAGCGAACGACCAGCGGCACTTGAGATCGCCCAGCGCGACCTGCTGCGTGGTCTGGGACGTAACTGGGGGCGGAGCATGCAGCCCCGCCAGCAGCGCATGGTGTCGCCAGCCGAGATTGCTGCGGTGAGCCTGTTATTGACTGAGCGCAGGCCGGATGATGCCCCGCCGCTGCCTATTACGCGACTTGTGCTGCTCAGCTCAGACACGCGGGGCGGCGAATTTTGCGCCCGCCTGCTCGAACAGGCATTTGTTGACCCTGAGAACGCCATCCCGCAGAAGTCGGGCTACCCGCATATGGCGCACGAGCAACTGTACATTGCCCCAATCAGGGGACTCTCCATTACCGATGAGCATACCCTTGACCCGGCCAGCACCCGGCAGAACTTTGTGCGCAACGGTCTCAGGAACTATGTGCGAGCGGTGTATGAGGAGTATCGTGCCCTTGGGCCGAATGATACGCTCACGCTTAACATCACCAGTGGGTTCAAGGGCTTAGTACCCACTGCGCGTGACCTCGCCCTGCTCCTTGGCTCACGTGCGCATGGCCCGCAGGTGGAGATGGTTTATCTTTATCAGAGCAGCAGCGAACTCGTTCGCTATGCCCCCCTACCGATGAGTTTTGTCTGGGATGATCTCCCTATTACGCTCCTACGTGAGGCGGGGACAGATATTGACACCGTTGCTGTCTTGCCGAAGCGGAGTGATGCCTACCTCTTTGAGTATCAAGCGTCCCAGCGCCTGCAACGATCACCAATTGGCGAGGTGATCTGGACACTCTACACGCTGCTCTATCCTGGGGTCGTCGATGTCCCACACGCTGATCTTAGCTGATTGCCAACTACCACAGCGTATGCGCACAAGGCTACGCTTGCCGGGCTCGGTACAAGCACCAGTCGATGACCGGCCCCGCTGGTTGGTGCGCACGCCCGAGGTCACGCACACGCCAGCACCGCAGGCATCCATCCAACCGCTTGGCCAAGGGTACCCAGACCTGGTCGTTGCTCAGAAGCGCATCGTGACACTCTAATTTTGCGCAAAGATCACGTGATCGAGTTCGGTGAAATCGCAAGATCGCGCACGATCCGCTTGAAACCGAAGCCCGTGTGGCGCGATTCCCTATAGTAGGCACTCAGTTCAGATCTGTCGCCGCATTGCTATGGCGCAAGACTCTGTCTGTGGGTGTCGACCAATCTGGATGGCTGACCACGATGATGGCGGTCAACTCCTCACGCCTACACCGGATCAAGCCGGTAATTGCCGTGGCCAAAGACACACGATTTGCCGACATGAACCAAGCTACCCACGAGGAGCGCCACCCGCACCGCCTCGGGCACGTCGCGCAGCAGCGCCCGCCCAACGATGCCGCCAAGCTGCATGCGCTGCGGCGCCCCGCCGTGGTCGGAGTGGCGATCCCACTCCTCCCAGCGCACCTCGGCCTCCGTAACCCGCACCGCCTCGGCATTTGCCACCACGGGCCGGTAGTCGGCATCCCACGGCCCCGCACCATGAAAGGTCGCCAGGGCCAACAGTCGCCAGCAGGCCGCCCGCACCAGCGCTGGTACGTCGATCTGGGTCAGGTAGGCACCGTGCGACTTCACCCGCAGCGGGGTGCGCAGGGTGATCCGCAGGTCGCCCGGCAGCGTCGCTGCGCGTACGACAATGTCTGCCATCGTGATCTGCGGCAGTGGGGCGGTGCTGCTCTGGTAGCGCCCGTCGGCGTAGAGCGTCGGGCCGCTGTGCCCCCAGTTCTCCAGCGCGATCACCCGCTCGACCATCGCCGTCGCCCGGCGCACGCCTAGCCCGATCTCACCCAAGCGTGCGAAGCCGAAGAGGAAAAAGGGCAGGTAGTCGATCCCGCGACCGATCAGAGTCAGCCCGAACTCCATGCTGTCGCCGGACTCCACCAGGGTGCGCTGGTCGTTCGGGAGGTCGATCACGAAGGGCCGCGGCACGTCTTGCAGATTGTGCAATTGCTCGACTCCGGCAGGTCGGGGGGTCTCGAAGACCCAGCGGTAGGGGCAGATCACCGGCTGCGCGCAGGCGTCGGCCTTGTCCCAACAGGGCGACGGGCAGGTCTCACGCTGGAAGGCGTAGCCAAAGCCGCCGCGCAGCATGCCACCCTTGTAGGCAGGCATCGGGGCATCGGCATGCATGCGGTAGGTGAGCCGGGTGCGCAGCAGGGGCAGATCGGGCAGGGAAAGAGGTTCGCTCATAACGGCCTTCTGGAGCATATGGCGGCGGATGTCGGGTACAGCCGAGATACGTGTAAAAACGTGAAGTAAGCGATTCCGTGTAGCGCCTACATGCTACTCCCAGGCAATCTTCTCGACCTCGTTCTGGAGATCACGGGCGGTTCCGTGGATGTAGCGCATGGTGGTGTCTAGCGAGTCGTGGCCCATGATCTGGGCGAGGCGATGCAGCGGGACGTGGGAGGCCATGCGGTAACCAAAGCGATGCCGCAGGTCGTGGGGACTGAGGTCAGGAATCCGTGCCAACGCCGCGTATTTGGCAATGAGATAGCCCAGCCCACGCGCCGTAAGCGGTTCCCCGGTTTTGTGTGAGGGAAATACGGGGGCATCCGTGTCGCTGATCGCGGCGAGGTGCGGGGCGAGCACCGCCCGCGCCGTTGCGTTGAGCGGCACCTCACGATACTTGTTGCGCTTGCCGTAGACCCGCAGGATGCCGCTGCGCTTCCCCACCGTCACATCGCGTCGGCGTAGGGCACAGACCTCGCGGGCGCGCAGGCCGGTGTGCAGCATCAGCGTGATGAGCGTCTGGTCACGGGTGCTGCCGTGCGCCGTCACTGCGGCGAGCAACGCCTCTTCCTCGGTGTCGTCCAGGTGTCGGGGGGCGCGGGCGGTTTCGGGAATAAGCTTGACCGGAGCGACGGGATCGCGGGAGAGGACACATTCGGCCAGCAACCAGGCGCTATAGCGCTTGAGACTGACCAAGGCACGGTTGATCGAGGCCGGTGTGAGTCGGCGCGTATGCTGGAGGGTGCTGCGGTAGCGCGTGAGCAGCGGGGGGGTCAGACATGTCGGCGTAAAGCTCACGGTCGCATCCTGTCCGACCGTCCATTCGGCCTCGGCCCAGGCGATAAACTGTCGCAGATCGCTGAGGTAGTTGCGTACCGTCACCGGGCTGGTATCCGTGGTGATGCGCAGCGCAGTGGCATAGGCATCCCACGCCGCCTGTCCGGTGTCCGACAGTATTGGCATGGGACTCCGTTTCGCAGGCTTCGTTTGCTCGGATTCCTTAGCAGACATGGATTTCTCCCGTTCGTGTGCCCCTTAGCAGACATGATCGGCCCGGATGCGGAGCTGGTATGTCTGCTATACGAGCATAGCAGATAGGCTCCTCCTGCCCGTGTGTCCTGACGAAAGGCCACCCGCATGGCCGCGATTGATCGCACGGCATACCCCTACTATCGGCGTCCCCCTTCCCGTCTTGAGTTGGCCAACCACTATACCGTGACGGCCGAGGAACAAACGTGGTTGGCAACCATTACGCGCCGCCCGGCGGGCATGCTCTGCTGCGCGGTCTTGCTCAAGGCTGTCCAGCATCTGGGCTATTTCCCCGTGATCGCGGACGTACCGACACGCATCATCTCACATGTACGGGTGGCCCTCGCGATTTCTGAAACCGTCTCGATCTTTGGAGTCTCACGGCGCTCCATCAAGACCTATATTCCGCGTATTCGGGAGCGCCTGGGCATGATCAGTGCCCGTCGTGTGGTTCGCCATCGTGCCCTGCTCGCCATGCGCGATGCCGCCACGGTCTCTGATGCCCCGGTTGACCTGATCAATGTGGTACTCGATGTGCTCACGGCCCAGCGTATGGAACTACCGGCGTTTAGCACGCTCGACCGCATGGCCCGTCGTGTGCGTGCCGTGTCTCAGGCACGTCTCGCCGCGCTGGTGCGCAGCAGGCTCGGGGACACCGAGGTTGCACGCCTCCTTGCACTCCTGACGCCTGTGCCCGACCGCCCCTTCACGCCATGGAACGATCTCAAACAGACTGCGGAGCGGGCAACCCATCATCACTTTGCGGATCTCCTCACACAGTTGACCTGGCGGGAGAGTCTCGGCAACCTATCCCTCGTGCTCGAAGGCGTTGCGTTGCGCAAAATACAGTTCCTCGCGGCGGAAGCGCACGCCCTCGATGCGGGCGAAGTCCGTGCCCTCGCGGAACCCCGTACCCTCCTCCTGACGGTCTGCCTCGTCCATCACGCCCAAGCCCAGACCCGTGATGCCGTCGTGACCATGTTCCTCACGCGTGTAACCGCATTCCAGCGCACCGCACGGATGGAACTGGAGCGACTCCAGCGGGAACACCAGTCCACGGTGGATCAGCTCCTTGCGACATTCCAATCCGTCTTGGAGCTGCACGCGACTGTGCCGCTTCCCGATGATCTCGCCGTCCAGGTGGGAAGTGTACTGGACGGAGCGGGCGGGTCGGCGGTACTCCACGACCGCTGTGCCACGATGCGCGCCTATACGAGCAACAATCACCTGCCGCTCATCTGGCAGGCGTATGTCAGTCATCGGAGTGTGTGCTTTCAGTTCCTGGAGGCGCTGACCTTTATCTCGACGAGCCAGGACACATCCCTGATCGCGGCCCTCGACGTGCTGCGCGCCAACCATCAGCGGAAAGGACGCGTGATCCCTCTCCCGGCCACGCTGGATCTGACCTTCGCATCCGAGGCATGGCAACGCCTCATTATCACCCGACACCACGGCGAACGCATGCTGGTGCGCCAGCATCTGGAGGCATGCGTCTTCGTCTATCTCGCTGCTGACCTGCGCTCCGGCGACATCGCGGTGGTCGGCACCACCCTCTACCCCGACACCCGGACGCAATTGCTTCCTTGGGACGACTGTGCGCCCCATGTCGCTGCCTGGGCACAGGAGATGGGCATACCCGCAACCGCGACCGCGTTTGTGCGCGATCTCCACCAACGGCTTGCCGATGCGGCAGCACTGGTCGACCAGCAGATCCCTGCCGATAGCCAGGTGACGATCCTGGCGAATGGGGAACCCATCCTCAAGCGCCCACCCCGCCGCACCATTGCGCCCACCGCTCTCGCATGAGAACGCCTCGTGATCGCCCGGCTTCCGGATCGCCACCTGCTCGACATCATCACGACCGTCAATGCGTGGACGACCTGCACACGCCATCTGGGGCCGCCGGCAGGAACTGAACCCAAACTCATCACGCCAACAGCGGACTATGCGCGGCTGCTCTTCGCCTATGGGACAAACCTGGGGCCAACCCAGGCGGCCCGGCATATGCGCGACGCAATCAGCGCGCACCGCCTCTCCTATCTGAACCAGCGCCATGTCACCAGCGCCAAACTAAATGCGGCACAGGCCGACATCATCAATGTCTACCACCCGCTTACCGTGCCACGCCTGTGGGGGCAGGGGCAGAGTGTCGCCGCCGACGGAACCATGCGGCCCCTTGTGGACAATAATCCGATGGCGGAATTCCACTTTCGCTATCGGATGCGCGGCGGGATTGCGTATCACCATGTCGCCGACAACTACATCGCAATCTTCAGCCACTTCATCCCCTGCGGGGTCTGGGAGGCCATCTATATCATTGAGGGCCTGCTGCAAAACCAGTCCGAGGTGCGCCCCCGCCGTGTCCACGCCGATACACAGGGTCAGTCCACACCGGTCTTCGCACTGACCCACCTGCTGGGCATCGAGCTGCTCCCGCGCATCCGCAACGGGAAGGATCTTATCTTCTACAAGGCCGACGCCTCAACAACCTATGCACACATCGAGCCGCTCTTTGGTGGGGCAATTGACTGGAACCTGATCACCCGCCACTGGCAGGATCTCGTCCAGGTGGTTCTGTCCATCCGTGCAGGAAAGATATCCTCCGAGGCGATCTTGCGCCGATTGGGGAACGAGAGCCGCAAGAACCGACTGTATCACGTATTCCGCGAGCTTGGGAGGGTCATCCGCACACTCTTCCTGCTTCGCTACATCTCCGATCAGCCCTTGCAGATCGAGATCACGGCGAGTACGAATAAGGTGGAGGCGTACAACGGCTTCTGCGCGTGGTTGAGCTTTGGCAACGTAGGCATACTCCGCGACCGTGACCCAGAGGAATCGGAGAAGGCGGTAAAATACACGGACGTGCTGGCAAATGCCGTCATCCTGCATAATGTCTACGATATGACGGTCATCCTCCAGGGCCTGATCGCCGAGGGCGTAATAGTGCGCCCGGAAGATGTGGCCACCCTCAGCCCCTACATCACCAGACACATCAAGCGATTCGGTGAGTACATCCTTTCAGAGCGCGACCCTCCTGACTTTGCGCCCATCGCGGGCTGGGTGTTGCCAACGAACTCGACCCCTCCATCGAACAGCAGTATCTGACTTACACGGAATCGCTTACTTCACGTTTTTACACGTATCTCGGCTGTACCCGTATAGCGGTCGGCACAATTTGAAGAGGATTTCACCTTTTCCAGGCAACAAACACATCAAAATCTCACACGTCATAGAAATGTTGCTGTGATTGTCGCAGGTGAGAATTTTGTAAGATCTTACGCTACCGTATGTAGTTGGCGTTGGGCTAGTTCTTTTTTTCGCGTCAGAATGCGGAGTAACGAAAAGAGCTTTGCAGTGCGCTGAATCTTCGACCGCAGCGCAAGGCCATCGGCAATTTTAACTAACACAATCCTCTATTTGTAAACCAGATCACAAGCGCTAATGCCACGAGTACGAGGCAGAGGATGGCTGCACCCATCGCCAGGCTGACTTCGAGCCATACAAGCTGCGTGTTCTGCGGTCGGATCGCGAGGGCTGGCGTACCCGTACGAAGCAGGGTCATGTCGCGCTGGAGTTCGGACACACCCTGGTAACGATAGACCAGGTCAGGGTGCATCAAGCGCACGATGATCGCGGCAAGGCGTGTGGAGATGTCGGGGCGTCGTGCTGTCAGAAGCAGAGCAATATCGGAGCCACATGGGTCGCGCTGCCTTGCTGATGGGGGTAGGCTACCTGTCAAGACAGCATAGAGGGTTGCTCCCAGGGAGTAAAGCTGTCCGCGCTGATCAACTACTCGACCATCCAGTTGTTCAAGGGGCGAGTAGATCGATCTCGTTAGAGCGCGCTGTGCGCCGCCCACCCCGATCGAGCCAAAGTCAATGAGATATGCCTGGCCTGCTGCATCAATCTGGATATTATCAGGCTTGATATCGTAATGCAAAATGGGCGGCATCCAGTGCTGCATCACGTTGAGGGCATCAACCACAGGCTCAATTAGGTCTAGCAATGTTGACTCTGGCAGGTCGTTACCAATCGCATCAACATAGGCAGAAAGTGACATGCCGTTAATGTACTCGATCACGATATAGCCGTAGTTGTCAACGATGAAGGAGTCGAGCATCTGTGGTAGCGCACGGTGGGTAAGACTACGGAGGGCCACTACTTCGTGAGCGAAGTCCATCAAGGCGACAGTAATCGGCTCTTTTGTCTCCTTAATCGCCACATGGAGGCCATCGCATTCGCCAAGGAAGATCCGCCCAAAAGAACCTTCAGCAAGTAACCGGGCAATAATATAGCTCCGGATTGGGCTCTGGAGGTGCCTGCCTGCTCCTGTTACTGATGATGCCACCGCCCGCTGCATTAGCTGCCGCCGTTGGCTCGTGCCAGAAGAGCCCTGAGGTAGATTGTGAGCGGTGGGCGCTCAGCAGAATCGACGGATCTACCTAGGTAGGTGTTGAGGATCTGGCACAGGGCATTGTGGTGAGGATCATTCGCAGTCAGACTGTCAAGTTTCGCCACGAGCATGTCGCTAATCGTTTTGAAATGCTCGCGCTGGCTCGGCATTCCTAGCCGAGTTACAACACTTGTGTATGAAGTGCCGAGATTTATAAATGCCGTGGTTTGCGTTGGATCGTGAATCTGGATGATCCTGTTGTAGCCAAGCTCGTCCCTATTTGTGTTGTATTGCAGTACACCTGTGGCGATGGCAAGAGCGACGATACTACTGATGCTGAGACGGGTGTTGATACGGGCATCGTGAGGGCCGGGAGGAGCGAGATCCCACCCAATCTGAAAGGCATCAAGCGGCAGGTTGTTCAGTACCGAGAGTGCGGATACATGCAATGGCTGGGTAGTTTCGCCCCAGAATAGCGGGTCGCCTCCGATCTCCTGAAAGAGTTCCTTGACATAGAGCTGATCTTGCTCACCGATGCGAATGATAACCTGGGGGAGCCTATCTTGGTTGATAATGTTCAGACGGCTGTAGATGTGCGCGGTTTTGTATAACTGCTCGATGATTCCTTGTTGCTCTTGGCGTGCATAGGCTCCTAGGTAGCGACTGATCGGTTCATGCCACAGGCGCGGCAGCTTATCGGGATTCTCCTCATGTACCCAGCGTTCGAGGGCGACTCTTAGTGTCGGCTGCGGAGTGTGTCCGGACAAGGCCCAGTCGTGGTACCATCCCGACAACAGTTTCTGCCGGGCGAAAAAGTCGCGGAGATCCCAGTCGATAGCAGTGAAGATCTCGTGGTACCAGGTGCCCAGATCCTCCTTCCGCAAGAGCGAGACTCCTAGCGTTGCACAAGGCACTTTACACATCTGCTCTAATAACTGCGGATCTATCTGTCGCTCCAACTCGGATAGCTCGGTGACAGCGGACGGTGCGCGTTTCTCGTCTACCGGACGGGCGAGTTGCCCCTGAAGGTGTTGTTTGAAGCGTTCGATGTCGGTGTGAAATGTTTGGGTCATGTGCATGAGATCAGCGTAGAGTATGCGCATAGCGCGAGCCTCGTGCTGCTGTACTAGCAACTTTAGCCGATCAGCATAGGACTCAATCATCTGGAACTTCTGGCGCTCGACTCGTCGGAGTGTAATGATGAACCCCGCAGCCATGGTCGCTAGTATGCTTATCAGATAGGCAACGGTCAGCGTTGGCTGTCCCAGGTGGGTCCACATGATCCAGGCAAGATAGGAGACTACAACCAGGATTGTCAGCATCGCGATAGTGGGGAAGATGAACGGCGGTCTGCCGAGGTTCTGAGCGGTGTCCCAGAATCGTTCACGTTCAGCAATGATCGTGCGCTCGCCCGCGTTGATCTCTTTCTCAAGTCGGACGATTTCCTCCCGTTGCTCCTCGCCACGCCGCTTCATTTCGGTCGCGATGCGGTCGAAGATAACGATAGCAGTACGCACTGGTGCGCGCACCCCCAGTTCGTAAGTGTCGAAGTAGTGGGTACGGATCTTATCCAGGCTGACCTCGGCGCGCTTAAGGATGGCGCGATGGTTCTGGGCGTAGCGCTCGCTACGCCTTGGCATCTCCTTGTCGAGTATGCGGCTATAGTCGCCGATCAGGCGTTGCTCGATTTCACGGTAGTGATGAAAGGGCGTGTTGCGATACGTGTCGGGCCTGAGTGCGCTAAGCGCCGGGTCAATGTGGGTCAACAGATCGCTCTTAAGTCGGTCATGGGTCAGCCCAGCCTCGATCCACTTGTTGCGAGCCTGGTCTTGTAACTCTGCGTTAATCTCATCCTGCTGCGGCTTTGGATCCTGGCCGGGTTTGTGGGCAGTCCCCGGGGTGGCCAGTAGGTAGTCACTGAAGGCCCTGGTGATGAACCAATCACTGAGGATTGCCGCCAGCGGGCGCAGCGGGACAGAGATGCTGGCGTAACCGAGGGAGCGAAAGGCCGCCGGTGCATTGCCGTTGGCAACGTTGGCATCGTTCAGCGGCAAGCCATCGGTCAGGTAGGACAAGAGCCAGCCACCAATCATGCAGAATAGGCTGTCGTGATTGGGTACCGCCTGTGCGGCCATATTCGCCTGCTCGATCAGGTAGACATGCCTGACCGCACGCTCGGATGCCTCTAGGAAGAGTCCTCCGTCCTGCCCGATCCGGAGATAGGCATTGAGTGCGATGAGCTGGTCATACATCATCTGCTGCTGCGTCTCTTTTGCTTGTCCCATCTGACTCAGCCAGGGGATGACGAGAAACAGCGCTGCGGCGAGCGATTGGGCTGGAGCCTGGTGTTCATCAATCAGCGGGTAGACGAGTCGCGCCAGATCAAGAATGGATTGGGCAACCAGCTCATCGGCAAGGTTCCCGACGATGATCAGTTCGATTGGAAGCTGGGCCTGCACATGTACGCCGCGCTGCTGTAGCGCCCAGATATGTTCACCCTGGAGCAACTCGGCGATCAGCGGTGCGATGGCGTCGCGCAGTTCGGGACTCGTCTGCACCTGCCCGCCGGGCGGAATTTCGATCAGGAGCACCCCAGGCGGCAGGCTGTGCTGATCGCCACTGCGGGCGATCAGCACGCGGCACACCACGGGTAAAGGTTCGAGTCCATGGTCGGTGAGTTGCTCGCCCAGTTGGCGTAGTGCCGTAAGCGAAGCAGCCCCAAGCCCAATGATTAGGGCGCGTCGTACATTCATCGCAATTCCCCCGAGCCTACAGGTGTGGCGGGTCGCGGTTAGACCTGTCTTATCGCAGAAGCCGGATCGCCACCAGACCGGCGCGGGTAGTTACAGGTAACTTTGGCGATATTCAAGAACCAACTTGTTGAGTGTCTGCTGGAGCGTCTGGCGGGCCGTGTCGTTCGGGAGCGGCAGGGCTGTGTAGGTGTCGATCATCTGCTTGGCGGAGATCTTGCCAATGCTCGCGATCTTTGCCTCTGCCAACTTTTCGACGTCAACGACCAAGTGGGCATCGCCAATGAACTGTAGCACCGCCGCCGGCAGCCCCTTGCCCAGCGGGATCGGCGCAACGCCGACAGATTGCACCTCATATTCTACGCCTTTCTCGACGATCAACCCGAGGGCTTGGGCGAGGGCAAAGGTGCAGCGGGGCTTCTTCTCGTCGGGTATGTGCATGATGTGCAGTGGCACTTCCCCTTTCGCTATATAGCGGTTGTAGACTTCCTGGTAGTTGTCGTACTCGTCGAGTGCATAAATCGGTACACCGTGCTTGGTGCGTAGTACTGTGATCCGGTGCGGATCGAGCGTGGTGGTTCCCGCCGTGCCACGTTCGATCAAGCGATGCCTGTATTCAGTGCGCTCCATATCCTCGACTCCGATCACGTTGAGATCGATGATATTGTTGCCTCCGTTCGGCATACGGGTCATCAACACGCTCCAGAACGGTGTTGCCGCGCCGATGATCGTTTCGAGCCGTGCGTTCGGTTCGACTTGTTCGCGCTTACTCATTACTTCATCTTCGAGCCGACGTCTGGCAATGGGCGCGAATACGCTGCAGGCAAAGTCAAGTACTTTTGTTCTTATTTGCTCGTAAGAGGGGTATCGATCAGTCCAGGTGTGGATCGGCCCTGCGGTTTTTGGCTCCACCAGCACACGCAACTGCTGACCAACATCTCGCACATACTCCTGGTAGAAAGTTTCGATGTCGTTGACATTGGTGATGACCTGCTTGAACCCATCCTGGAGCGTATCCCACTGGCGAACCTTCTCCTGATCCTCGCGATCAAACTTTTCGGCAGCGACTCGCAGACGGTCAATGAGGGTTTCATTGTCGCGCAGGTGCTGCTCAACCGCTCTGATCAGTGTAGCTAAGACACTCATCACGCAGTCCTTCTGCATCAACTCAAAGTGCTGCTGAAACTGCTGGCGGTGTGCGTCGATCAGTGCGTTGATCGCAGCTTTGCGACGGCGGCCACCTGGATCAATAAAGGCATTCAACACTTGGTCGAGGTGCTGGCGAGCAGCGATGATCGGTTGCTCGCTGTGATCCAGCGAAACCTGCTGATCTTTACGCTGGAGGTCGAGTTGGGCCAGGCTCTGGCTGAGGTTACCGCGTAGCGCATCAAGCAGGGGCTTGATCAGCAGCAGACCGCCGGTGAGGTCTTTGTCGAGCAAGAGGGCGAGTGATTTGTCGAGTTGGGTACTCAAGCTGACTTCCATGGCCTTGAAGTTGCGGTCGATCTGCTTGCGCAGGCTGTCGTTTAACACTTCGGCGTCGAGACGCTGGGCCCGACCCGCGATCTGGACTAGCAACTCGTTCTTATTCAAAGTTTCGAGCAGTGCCAGGCTGAGACCTGCCCTCCCAAGGTTAAGCGCGAGCGGCTTCCCCTGGTCGTCGCGGGCCACTGCGGCAAGCATCTGATCGGCGTGGAGTTGCAGCAGGTTTTGGAGCTTATCAAGCTCGCCATTGATCAGTTCCTCGCTCGGCTGTTTGGCTAACAACCCCTGAGTAATCAGACGGGCCGCAAAGCGGCGACCACAGACATCAATAATCGCCGCCGCCGGAAAATGTAGACTGGCCATACCCAACCCGCTGAAGGCGGCCATATGCAATATACCGTCTTTGTCAGGGACGTTCCTGAAGAAGACATTATCGCGGGACGAGACCATCTCATTGCCCATTTGGGAGCTAACCTGCATAAAAATACTCTCGGCTATCAGGGGGGCAAACTGATTCATGCCGGTCAGTGTGCGCCACTGTTCGTTCTTGCCATCCACCAGGTAGCAGAAATCAAACGGTCTGGCACCATTGCGAACCCGATTCCCATCTATGTACTCGACATCGAAGGCTTGGTTAATCGTCCCCCCAGTGAACTGGTCGAGCTCACGTAGCGCAGCGAAGGCATTCGCCTTGATCCGATCGTCGGCAACCATTGCGAAGACTCGGGGCAGAGCAAGGATGCCTGTCAAGCTAATATTTTGGCCGCAGAGATGGCGAAGCAAGTAGGCCGTGTCGAGAAAAATGCCACTGCCAGTGCCACCACAGATACTTGAAACCAAGATAATATTGGTGTTCATCACGGCTACATCTTCTCGCATTATCTGTGGGTCTTGGATAGGGTTATGGATATTCGCCAATGCGTTAATCTGCGTCTGGAGAAAGTCGTGGATCCTGCGGAAGTGGAAGAAGAAGGCCAAGCGCCCAAGGGGTCGGATCATCTTTGCCCCATCAGTGATCGCCTCTCTAGGTAAGTTGGAGGGTAACCACACTTTGATGTGAGGATAAGAGGTATCAAGATCCTGAAGTATCCCCACAGTAGGCACATTGCCAATATTGAGGAACTCGGTGTTGTGATTAAGGCTAGTCGTGGCTCCGCTGGTCGCTGGCACCGCGAGTCTCCTGGGGTCGGTGTCGAGGGCCACCAGTTTGATCAATTGGAAGATCTCGGGGCCAAAGGTTTCAAGGAAGCGCGCTTTCACCCGCACCAAAACCTCTTTCCCGGTGCCGCCCAGCCCTACGATCAGGGTTGGCCGTATCTGGCGCGGGCGGTTCGGCTGATCAGGAACCGGCGGGGGTGAATTCAGTACTGTCATGGGGTGTTCCTTACGAGTAATAGGTTGTTGTCTGTCCGTCAAACACAATCGTGTCGCCTCTCTGGAGCGGATTCGATACGTCACCCTGTACTTTTACTTGGCCTTGAATTACAAGGGGAGGGGCAGCGCGCTTCAGGCGTGCGACCCAAGCCAGTGTATGGCCAGTGGCGGGAATACGCGAAAAGATGAGGCGACCCTGTGGCATCCCATTCGCATCAAACAGGACGTAGGGGAAGCGCCGCCCACGCAGATTCTGTTGGCCCCCCGGCGTGTCGAGATACCCGCTCAGAGGCTTGTTATAGCTCATCCACCACCACCACCATCCAGCAAGGCCAATCAAGGCGAGGGCACCCAACAGGATGAGCCACCAGGGCTTCGGAGAACATTCTGGGGGGCAAGGGGGCGGAGGGCATTCTGGGGGGCAAGGGGGCGGAGGCGTTACGGTGGTGGTTAGGATACCTGTGGGCGATACGACAGGAGTCTGGAAGCGCAAAGTACGCGTGATTACCTCGTCGTAGGTACGGTCGGCGAACGGGTACGTGAGGCGCAGCACAAGATTGTAGTTGCCGGGGGTGGATGATCCAGGCAGCACACCCGTGTGTGTTACGCCTGCACCACCCGATTGCGCCTCCAGGGGTGTCGGTGCCCCGAGTGTGCTCAACCCGACCGGTGCTAGTTCTGCTGAAATGCTGGTACGGCGGGCCTGAATACCGTCAATCGGTTTCGGCGTATCATCGCCAGTACCCATAGCCTGGGCGCTGACGGTCACTGTAAAGGGGTGTCCGGCCTCTAGGATCATTCCATCGGCAGGCTCGTGCAGTACCATCCAGGGCAGTTTCTCTACGGCGATAGTGCGGGCTGGGGAGAGCATCGCGTTCTGGCGACTGTCCAGATCGGCCCGTAGGTTGAGGGTGTAACGACCGGGCTTCGGCTCTTCGATGCGGGCCTGGTAGTTGCCATTAACGTCTGGCTGCATGGAGAGCATATTCTGGGTCAGGGTGCCATCATCAGTGGTCAGACCAACAGTTAGCTTGAAGTTCTGAACTGGCTGGGTATAGCGTTGGCCCGTCGCATCAACAATCCACGCCGCCACATTAAGTGGTTTTCCCGCCGGATGCAGATCTCCCTGAGGCTGTAGTAGAGCCACTGTATAGTTGTCACTGAACTTGAGAAAGTCAAACTGCACCCATCCTGCACCCTCAACCTTTACATCCCAAATACCTGCCCATTGGCTGCCAAACTCATTGCGTTTGAGGCTCCAGACCTCGTTCGTTGAGGCGGTTTCAATCTGTACACCGGGCGTGTCCGATTGTAGCGGCTGCCCGCCGGGAGGAGTAATCGTGGTATGTGTATTACTATCCGACTTCATAATGGTAAACATCACGCTGGCATAGTTCTCGCGTACATCAAGTAGATAATGGGTTGGCAGAGACACCGGGGGACGGGGAGCCTCGCCGACGGCACAGAGCAACTCGGCTACCAACAATGAAATCTGTCCACTGAGGGCGGCGAAGTTGACCACAGGTCTATACTGGCTGCCCACGAGATTGGACTGTGACCAATAACCAGAAAACTCCTCTGTTGGTACGGGGGTCGTGTCAGTGGAGGAGATATTAACAGCCAGCAGATACACAGGTCGCGCATCAGTGATCGCGGGGCAGATGCCGGCACTATTCGGCACTCCGCTGAGTGACTGGATCGCCGCTGTGTTACGCTGGAGATACCCTGGCAGTGCTTGGCCTGCTGGCGTCTGGTCTCCCGACTGTGTGTTGGCGCTCTCCGTCTCGGGTTTCCCATCGGTGATCATCACCACGACCGACCGCCGGGTTGGATCTGCGGGGATGCTGTTCAACACGGTTCTAGCGGTTTCAAATGCCGTTGCCGTATCGGTCCAGAGTAAATTACCCAAGCGGTAGTGTTCGGCATAGATCTGATTGGTGATGGTATTGGCATTTCCGGTAACCGGCTGGAGAGGGACAACTTCGGCGACGCTCGATCCGAAAAAATAGACTGCGACACGATGGCTGGGTCTGGACACACCCTGCTCAACGGCGAGCATATTAACAAGCAGTTGGGCGGCACGGATACGGAAGGGTGGCAAGTCCGATCCAGAATCGGGATCCGTGTAGTTCCAAGCACTTCCTGACTCGTCCACAAGCAGTACAAGATCGAGACTGCGTGCCTGATCGATGCGCTGGGTAGGTAAGATCGGTTTCGGGGCAGCCGATACAGTGCTGCCGACAATGACAATACTCATTATCTCGGCGAGCAGTGTAACGTGCAGCAGGAGACGGCGAAGATAACGGTTCATAGTACCTCCAACGACGATGTATCGGGTTTTTGCCCACCGATGGGAGATGGAGTATCAACCCGTATCGTGGGTGCATCAAGGCGGTATCTGATCCAATGTGGCTCGACGTCTGGCTGTAGTTGTGCCGCTGCGTGCGGCGGAAGAGATTGTGTCTCCGAAGTACTCTGGATCAGATTGGGTGATGCCAAGTGACGTTGGGCAGGCTCTATCCTCTGATACCCCAGTTGACGTTGTCGGATCAAGACAACGAATGTGATTGCCACAACCCCCATCAGTGTGCCGAAGACGATCATTGTTGTTGAAGACACTTCTGGACTACTGACTGGAACCTGAGAAATTACAGGAGTGGAACCAATGGCGGTATCCGTGGTCGACACGCCAGACGTGGTATCAGGTGACGCAGCGCGACGGATCATGGATTCTACATCAGCAGCTTCAGGGCTCGTGCAGCCCAGAGCAACGCCGAATGTTGCTGTAACTCGTGCATCGGTGGCTTTGCAATTCTCACCACTTGCGATACGCCAGACAGCGATCTGCGGTGCGAGGTTGGTGTCAAAGTATGTATGCTCATCGCTGATCACGCGCAACAGGACGAGCATTTTCGTGTCAGATGTGATTTTAGATAGCGTAAATGTCTGCTTACGGGATGTATGTAGTGCCACTATCATAGTGAAGGCAATGACGTTAGCATCAAGGCTAGTCTGAGGATCGAGAGTTTGTTCTGGTGGATCGAAACCCAGGGCGACCATCGGCGACCCATCAGACGTCGGTTGTAGGAGTGATCCTGGAGGGAGTGTCACCGTAACCCTTGTGTCGCTGGTACTTATCAGGGTGATACGAACCATCGGTTGCGCATAGTCGAAACCGCTGGTACTAGTTCCAACGATCTGTTTGATGCGAACTAGTCCCTGTTGTACGGCATCCTGAAGCGGGAGTTGGCTAGCTTGGGCTGAGGTAGGTTCCCATGCAAGCAGTGCAGCTAACAAAATGAGCATGCCGAGATAGTTAATCCAGCGCATAGCGCACGTCCTCCGGTCTCTCATCCACCTCGATTTGCAGAAGTGAGCGTATCTGAAACACGAAGCGCACATCGGCAAGCATAATCTCAGAATCGGGTGTGAGAACCCTAGTTTGCCCCACCCCGAGCGGTTGCGCGGCGATGCTGACTCCTCCGGTGTCTGGCAGGGCTGTTACGCGATACTCCTGCTGCTGCGGGCTGTACTCAATGCGAATATGTTGGCGCGAGATGCGCCGGTATCGCTCATCAGCAGCCTCATCAAGCCAGATATCAGCATTGCTCCCTCGCCCGACAACGGCGGGCCTAGAGTGGGGAATGGGGTATACCTTCTGCAATACCTCATCTACCAATCGCGGGTAGGGGATCGGACGATCATGGGTTGGGCACTGGCCTGGGGCGGCTATCGTGCGCCCGCAGAGCGGGCACTGCACACCCGGTTTCCAGTTTTGGGCGCTACGGTCGAGGTACTGACGATAGAGGGCCGGAGTCGTAGAAAGAAGGCTCAGTGTTGCAATCCCGAGCGATGTGACAGTTCCGAAACGTAGACGAGGATCAAGTGAGATTGGGGTTGTCATAACGAGATATGCCACGCTGATCAGGATGACTGCGCCCGTCATATGCAAGAGGGTCGCTACGAGGCGGGTGCCGGGTACCCCTATGATCAGCCGGATGCCAAGGACAATCAGCACTCCACCAAGGAGAAGCATCATCTGTGCCCCATAAGGTGGGGGCAACACAGCCTTTCCCCAGAGAAGCGAACTCACTAGGCTTGCGAGCATGACTAAGGTGCTTGGCATTGCGGTGAACAGGCGATCTCCCAGCAGCATCCAGAGGGTGGACATGCCCGCACCGATGATGCCGGTGAGTAGCCAGAATAAGCCGGTTATACGAATGAGCATCAGATCCTCTCCTACGCAGCTATGTATTGACGTATCTGGCAGCGACCATATTTACATAACTGCCGACGGAAAGCATTATCTAATCTAAGTTGCTATGGTTGGTTCAGAATGACATACAAATGTGTTCTGGATGTGAGCCTCAAGATCGGTGCGCTGCACACGCCACGAACGACCAATCCGAAATGCGCGGAGTTTACCGCTGCTACACCACCGGCAGATCGTTGTTTTGCTGACGCGCATGTAGCTAGCGATCTCGTTGACAGTCAGGACATTGGGAAGGGGGGGATGCGCTTCCATAGTAGTGGTACTCCTGGGCACACTGCTTGACACAGATGTCACATGTATAACGAGCCTCGAAAATCATTTGTAGCACTTGTTGCAAACGTATTGATACGTACTATTTGCAACACAATTAAGGCGGTTATACAATAGGATTAAGGCAGTAGCGCATAAGTAACGCTGTCACGCTGAGCGAAGCGAAGCGTCCCTGCCGCCCATATCGCGGTCGGGACGCTTTGCTTCGCTCTGTGTGACAGGTCTCACAGCGTTACTTCTGCGGTATTGCATAAAATGATATTTTGACTAAGCTAAAACTATTACCGCCGAGAACTCCTACTATTGGTTATAGTCTTTACGAGGAGAAGCCATGTCATTTGATCTCAACGCTGAATCCACCAACGCTAGACAACCTATTGATTTGATTGAGTTTATGGACAACCCTGAACCGCGCTGTCCGGTGGTGCTGCTGCTCGATACCGCACAGACGATGGCGGGACAGCCGATGGCGGAACTGAATGCCGGACTCCACGCCTTTGACCAAGCGCTCAAGGGCGATAGTGTGGCATCGCTTCGCGTTGAACTCGCGCTGATCACCTTTGGCGAGCGGGTACAGATATGGAAAACGCAACGCGACGAGGTGCCGCCTAACGCCGAACCGGCGCACCGGGCCTTTGTCACCGCCGCAGCGTTTCGCCCGCCGACGCTGAAGGCGGGTGGAACGAGTTGCATTGGTCCCGCTGTTGCGTTGGGCCTGCGATTACTCCGCGACCGTCAGGTAATTTATCTGCAAAATGGAGTTGATTATTTCAAGCCATGGATGCTGTTGATCAGTGGTGGGCAGCCAAGTGATCCCGGTTGGGAGACTGCGGCGGCCCAGATCCGTGCGACGCTGAATCACCAAGGGGTTCTGTTTTATGCGATTGGAGTGAGCGGCGCAGATATGCAGGCGCTGGCCTGCTTTACGGATATGCCGTTGGCTCTTGAGCGACTGGCCTTCAGTGACCTGTTCCGCTGGATTTCGGCAAGTCTGGCGGCGGTTTCGACTAGTTGGGATACTTCGGCAACGCTGACCTTGCCGGGTTGTCTCCGGTTAGCAACCGGCCTTACGCCTCTTTAGATGTGAGATTGCCGTAGCAGTTTATGTCGCATTGGCGCACATGGTAACGTAGCTACGAACCCATGCGTATTGATCAAGGGAAGAGAGAAATTTATGACCTACAATCCACTCGAACAGGTTGAATTCCCCGGCAACAATCCCGAACCGCGATGCCCGGTCATTCTGCTGCTCGACATTTCCCGCTCGATGTCAGGTTCGCCCATCGCTGAGTTAAATGAAGGCTTACGTGTCTTTGAGCAGACCCTCAAGGCGGATCGGTTGGCTTCCCTGCGCGTCGAGGTCGCCGTCATTACCTTTGGTGACACGCCGACGGTGGTGAGTGGGCGTGGTGGTGGTGCGACTAGCCTGCCATTTGACGCCCACCAAGCCTTTGTGACGATGGATCAGTTTACTGCGCCACCCCTGACGGCGCGGGGCGATACGCCGATGGGTAGCGCAGTGCGCCAGATGTTGCCGTTGTTGCGTGAACGTAAGCAGATCTATCAGCAGAAGGAAATTGACTATTTTCGCCCCTGGGTCTTTATGATCACCGATGGTGCGCCAACCGATTCCGGTTGGGAGACGGCGGCGGTACAGGTGCAAGAGGAAGAGGGACGCAAGGGGCTGAACTTCTTCGCCGTTGGGGTGGAAGGCGCTGATATGCAGACACTGGCCCGCTTCTGCAAGCGTAACCAACCGCTTAAATTAAAGGGGTTGGCCTTCCGCGATCTCTTCCAGTGGCTCTCGAACAGCCTTTCGGCGGTGTCCCAGTCGCAACCCGGACAGCAGGTGGCCCTGCCCGCCGTTGGTTGGGCGCAGATTGGAATTTGAGCCAAGGTCGCAGATTTTAGATTGTGGATTTTAGATCGCAGCTCACGGTAGAGACGCAAGCTTTTGCGTCTCTACACATTTGAGAGGAAGAAGTGTACATGCAGACGTTGACATGGCGGGTCGTGGGCGCAGCGGCGCAGGGAGTTTCACATTTGGAGGCTGATTTGCCTTGTCAGGATGCGCAACTTTCCCGAATCATGTCTGATGGCACGGTGCTGCTTGCTGTAGCTGACGGGGCAGGTTCGGCGGCACGTTCGCAGGAAGGGTCGCGCTGCGTGGTTGAGCAAGCCCTGGACACGCTCGCAACCGCCCTTGATGCGCAATCGCCCGCCGATGAAGCGGCTTGGCGGGCGGTGATGACAAGTGCCTTTGCCACCGCACATACGGCACTGAACGAACTGGCGGCGACCGCGCAGGTTTCCCCTCGGCTCTTCGCCACCACGCTTACCGTTGCCGTATTGACGGAGGCGTGGCTGGTGCTGGGGCACCTCGGCGACGGGTGCGCGGTCGTCCAATCTGCCGATGGGAGGCTCTTCACCGCTGTGCGCCCGCAACGCGGTGAATATGTGAACACCACCTATTTCCTGCCACACGCGCTCGATCACCTGGAGCTTGCGGTATATACGGGGCCAATTCAGGCCATTGCCCTCACCACCGACGGATTGTTACGCCTTGCCCTCGCGTTGCCGGAACTCGAACCCTACCCGCGCTTCTTTGATCCGCTCTTTGCGTTTGCCTCTGATTTCACTGACCAAGCAACGGCTGAGACACAACTCGTCGCCTTCCTCACCTCGGAGCGTGTGAGCAGCCGCACCGAGGACGATAAGACCCTCGTCATCGCGGCGCGTCCCCGATCCGTCGCCGCGCCAGTTACGCCTACGGAACTAGCCACGTCAACAACCGAAGAGCAAAGCCATGCCGACCTACCGTGATTCGCGTGGGGTGACGGTGCAGACTGGCAATCGGATTGGCGGCGGCGGCGAGGCGGAGGTTTTTGCCATCCAGGGGCGCAGCGATCTGGTGGCGAAAATCTACCATACGCCGACGAGCGAACACGACCGGAAGTTGGGTTTGATGGTCGCAAACCCGCCGGTTGACCCCTGCCAGAGCATGAACCCACCCCATATCTCGATTGCTTGGCCCCGTGAGCGACTCTATGCTAGTGGAGGCAGTTTCGCTGGATATGTCATGCCAGCGGTGAAGGATGCCAAAATTCTGCTAGGAGCCTACAACCCCACTGAGCGGGCGCACGCCTTTGGTATCTTTCCCTGGCATTACCTCCACCGTACGGCCATCAATTTGGCGCTGACGGTGAATGCCATCCATACGCGACGCTATGTGATCGGCGACCTCAACGAGAGCAATATTTTGGTCTTTCGCACCGCGCTAATTACGATAATTGACACCGACTCATTTCAGGTGCAGCACTACCCTTGCCCGGTGGGAAAACCAGAGTATACCCCCCCAGAACTTCAGGGCAAGAACCTGAAAACCGTGACACGCACCGTTGAGCATGACTATTTTGGGTTGGCGGTGCTGATTTTTCAACTGTTGATGGAGGGCAATCACCCCTTTCGGGCACGTTGGGTCGGTAGTGAGCCACCGCTTACCGAAGTAAGGGAGAAGATCGCGCAGGGATTGTTCCCTCATGGCCGTTCACCTTCACCCAAAGTTCAGCCGCCGCCGGAAGTCGCCTTTGATATGCTGCACCCCGCCGTGGCCGACCTCATGCGGCGCTGCTTCGAGGAGGGCCACCATAACCCGTATCGCCGCCCTAACCCCGCCGAGTGGGAGCAGGCGCTTACGACGGCGAACAAAGCGCTGGTGCAGTGTCGGCGCAACCAGACCCACTATTACGGGCAGCACCAGCGCGACTGCCCCTGGTGTGCGGTGGCATCCCGACAGGTAGCACCAAAGGCCGCAACCGGCACAACGGTCGTCCTAAAGCCCCAGACGGCGTTGCCTCCATTACCACTCGTCGGCCAGCGTGCGAGTACGGCGGGGCCACAGGTGCTTCCACCTGGAGGCGGCGGGAGACTTCCCCAGCACGTGCAGATTCCGCAGCCTAGACCGCCATTTGTGTCCCCAGCCCCACCCTCCTCACTGGCACGTACACGTGCAGCACTGGCTCAGTTCGACTGGAAGCTGATGAGCCTGTGGATGGTGGCGACGGTGGTGAGTATGATCTGGGCTAAAAACTTAAGAACTATTTTCCCACCCGATTCGCATATATATTGGTTGCCTCTTGTTCTGGCATGCTCTATTGAACGTGGAATCCTCGGTATAGTGATCGGCGTCGGTCAGTGGTTGGTTTTGCGTCGTCGCCCTGTCATCCGTGACGCGGGTTGGTGGGTGCCCGCAACGGCGACAGGCTGGATGCTAGGTGCTGGGCTACCCTGGGTCATCAGCTTTTTAGTGATAGGTACAGCACAATGGCTGGTGTTGCAGCGCAGTGTACGGCGGGCGGGTTGGTGGATTGCGGTAAATGCAATTTTCGGCGGTATCGGGTTGTGGCTAAGTCAGCAGAATCTACCCTCCAATTTCATGCCAGTACAACTGCTCTCCTACCTCCTACTCACCGGCATTGCACTGCCACTACTGTTGCTCCAGCCCATCACGGCGCAGACACGCCCCACGGTCTCCCGGTTCACCGCGCTAGTACTCTGGACATGGTGGTTATTGGCGGGTGCAGTGGGCTGGGGGGTGGGATTAGTGACCGGGAGTAGTCTCGTTTCCTTTATCACCCACGGTTACGGCGAGGGCAACTTCTTTTTAACCAACTCACTTCCCACCATTACCTCCGCAGACCTAGACAGGTTCTCGTGTCTCTTTGTTCTCATAGGTATCCCACTCCCGCATACGAGCGTGCTGCCCTTCGGGGCAAGTTGGGCCGCGTTGGGCAGTGTGCTTGGGCTGACGCAGTGGGTAAGCCTGCGCCGCCATCTCCAACCAGCCAAGTGGTGGATCGCAGCGAGTGCCATTGGGTTGGTGGTGGGCCTGTTTGCCGCCAACAGCGCTGAGTTGCAATGGGGTGATGAACTGCAGCATCTGATGTATAACTACAATCTGCCACGCACAAGCCAAGCGCTGCTCTTGAGTGCAGTACGAGGAGCCATTATTGGTTTGGGCCTTGGTTTTACGCAATGGCTGGGCCTGCGGCGGCAGATCGGCAACGCCGGTCAGTGGGTGCTGGCAAGCGTAGTGGGGTGGGCGTTGGCGTGGGCTTTCAGCACTGCTGTAGAGGGGATGGTGTTTGCCGGGGCGATCAGCAGCGTCATTACCGGGTTCGCGCTGACGCAGATGGTGTCGGGGTTGGCTCCGCTTGGTGCAAACACCCGTAAGGTGCTGAAGTGGGCCATCCTTAGTGTCTGTGTTGTCGCGCTGCTGTGGGTGTGGGCGTTTCTGAAGCATGCAGGTTAGGGCGTAGAGATGAGGGTTGCCCGTGCATAACCCTCTGTGCCTTCTGGCACGCCTCCACTCCCACGATCAAGAGACGCCTTTACAACTCGGACGTATATCCACCTGCCGTTACCATTTTCAAACTCTTCTCCCAAACACAGAACCTCGTCACCTGGCCAGATAAGGCCAAGTGCCATGCCTGGATCACGGCTTGGCAACCTGTACAGATGCCCGCCATTTGGGAGTACAGTGCTGAATGTCGTGATAATAACAGTGGGATGTTCACTTGCTACCGTGGTAGCCTCGACTGCGGTGTGGGCGAGGGCGGTCTCGGTTGCGGCTTGGGCGAGGGCGGTCTCGATTGCAGCTTGGGCGAGGGCAGTCTCGATTGCAGCTTGGGCGGTCTCGGTCAATTGGGCGAGGGCGGTCTCGGTTGCGGCTTGGGTGAGAGCGGTCTCGGTTGCGGCTTGGGCGAGGGCGGTCTCGGTCAATTGGGCTAATTCTGTTGCGGTTGTGGCGGCGACTGTAAGAGTCGTTTGGCGCTCACTAGCCGTCCTGGTCACGGCTTGAGCGTCAGCCGTAGCCTGATGTACCATTGCTGTCGCCATCTGACTCTCCTCCTGTGCCTGACGCGCTTGTTGAATCATCCCGTTGATCAGGAAGTTTCCCACGACAAGGATGATCAGCAAGGGAATCAGCAAGAACATCCATGTGCTGAAACGCGCTGGTGGTGGCACCAGTACCGATGCTGGTGGCATGATCGGCACGACCGGCACCTCCAGCATCAACTGCCTAGCGGGTTGGGGTACGACTGTGGCTGGCGGGGGTGGTTGCTGGGTAAGGGGCTGTGGCTGGCGTGGATTTTGCTGCGGGGGCGGTGTGGCAGCACTAGGTTGGGGCGACTGGATGAGCGGATTCAGCAGGAGTTTCGCCGGGGCCGTATCCCCATCCTGCCACTGTGCGGTGACCGGCACCTCCCGCGTCTCCCCCGCCGTCACCAGTTTGATCGTTGTCCAGATCAATCCGCTTGTCAGTGGGCGCAGTTCCACCCACAGGCGGGTTGATCCGGTCCCAAATTGTGGTGGCGTTACCTGGATCTGGTCGCTCTCGACGATCACGTGTCCAGGGCCGCCCTGCACTTCCAGATCCAGTACTGCTCCCTGTCCAGGACGCAAAATGCCAAAATCCAGATGGGTCACACTTGCCTGAAGGCGGGCGGGTGATGCCGCCGTGGTCTGAATCGCATCTGTCCCGCTACCTACCACGGTGGCGACGGCGAGCAATACGCTGGCTTCGGGCAGGCCACACATCAAGAGCGACTCAACGATGGTCTGTCGTAGGGCTGGGCTTGGTGCTATCTGCGCTCGGGACAGCAGGCGTGACCAAAGCTTGATCTCGACGAGCGCTACCGGATGTGAATCGAGGTCGGTGACAGCAAGGAGCAGTTGAAGCTGTTCATCGGCAATCTCCCCATGCCCAGCGATCAGTCGCGCCAGACTCCCCAGTAGCGGTGCGAGTTGGCTGATCTGTTCTGACGAGAGTTGGGTTCCCATCGCCGGAGTCCCTCTCGTGCGGTATGTCACGACAGCGGCATGCGTTGTGGTAAGCCGAAGCCTTCAGTATCCAGCAGTGTCGCCTGCGACCAAGGAATGCGGACGACTGCCCGCCGAGATATTGGCCGTCAGATTGCCTGCACTCCCTGGCGGAACCAAAACGCTATCTGCCTACTAGAAAAACGCAATTCTCTCGCTGCGTTCGCTTAGCCTTTCGCGGATTCGCGTTCGTGTTTACCCCCTCACATCGTATCTTTCGCGATCCTGCACTATCCGAGACTACCGTAACAAAATGACGGTACTGATGCCGAAATATAGGACACAGAACACTCGATAAGATCTTTATACCTTAGAGGTGCCGGGCAAGCCGAAAACCAACGTAAAGATAGTGGAAGTCGGGCGTTTGGCAGCGACGGTAGGCCGCGCGCAGGTTGATCGGTAGAGTGAGCCAGGCGCCACCGCGCAGTGTAAAGTTTTTTCCTGCTGGGTTACTCAGATCCTCACGCCCATCGGCTGGGTTGTACGGATAAGGGATGTACACGCTCTGCGTCCATTCCCAGACATTCCCGGCCATATCCAGCGCGTCGTAAGGGCTGACCCCACTGGGGTACTGGCCGACGGGTACGGTCTTCTGGAAGCCGGCATCCTCGCTGTTGGCTCGGTTGGCCTCCCACGTATTGCCCCACGGGTAGATCCGCCCATCCGTCCCCCGTGACGCCTTCTCCCATTCGGCCTCGGTCGGCAAACTAAATGCCTGGCCGGTCTGCTCACTCAGTCAGCGCGTGTAGGCCATCGCCTCATACCACGTCACACAGACCACGGGTTGATTGGCACTGTTCCATTGAGGATCGCTCCAACACGTGGGCTGGTTAACCTTATTCTCGGTACGCCACTGCCAGCCAGCGGCGTCCCAATAGGGGTCTGCGGAACATTGGAACAGAAAACGCAATAAGCGAGAACGTGTAGGGATGCACTGTCGAAATTCAGGTCGATCTGGGTGTGCCACGCCAATGCGCCTTCCCTACTGGCTCCTTCATCCCGCTTATGGTCACAAGCAAGTCATTTCCCGCAGGACGTGGGTAAGCATCCGAGGTGGTGGCACGGTATTCTTGCCTCATTCCTGTGATAATCCTCTGCTGGCGGTGAATCCGCCGACGGAGTGCAAGGCGTCACGATGCGACCGTAAGGGCTTCATTCCTGCGAGAAGGGTCATTCTCGCAGGAACCTATGCCTTACATCCGAGGTTTTCTACATGATTTCGCTTATTGCGTTTTCTGTTCCAATGTTCCGCAGACCCCATTTGGTACTTTACGCGAAGGTTCGAACACTTTTTACCTCAATCCTCGAACATTTACCTCAATCTTCGAATAACGGGCCTCCAGTTAGTCGCCGCTTTTCACTCGTTGGCTTCCCAAAGCGGTGGAGGACGGGTGATGGCAGTCAGTCGATTATCGGCCCCAGCAAAGCCAGAATCGCTTCCTAATGCCGAATTCACTCAGAGGTTCCACTTTCTGTTCGAACCTTGAGGTAAATTTCTTTACCTCAAGGTTTGAACAGAGGTCCGTTTTACCGCATAAAACCGTTCGAACCTTCGCGTAAAGTACCACCATTTAGCGCTTTAGAAAGAGCTTAACGTGATTAATACGAAATTATGTACTGTTTTGACTTTACCGCTTTGTGATGCGGTCGTTCCATAAATCGGAATAGCCTTTATTGACAATAAGAGCCGAAATGTCTCCTTTAGACCTACGGTTGCGGCAAAGTTATGCTGTTAGTCGCAGCAAAGTTATGCTTTAAGTCACAATAATTACTGGCAACGAAACCAGAGAAAACAGCGCTTTCGCTGCCAATAAGATGTTGCTTTTACCCTTCCGCGTGCTATAGTTCCCTTGCCGATAAGTCGCAATGATCACGTTCCAATCTTGTCACTGTTGACAGGATTGAGTGCGACAGGAGCTTCCCGTGAACGAAGTGATCGACAGCTATCTGACAACCCTCCGCGATTCAGCGTCGCAACGGATGTGTTCTTAATAAAATATAGACATATTTCAGGTCATATTCAACAACGCTTTCATTACGACACGCCCTATAGTGATATAATAGCTCTTGCGAGCAAGGCTCGGCTGTGTTATTCTTGCCGCTATAAGCGACCCTTTTGTGGTATGCTCTGCGCGAGTTAAAGCTAGACATTTTATAAAGAGGCGTTTTACCTCATCAATATGCAAAAAAAACGTCTCTTCACGAACGTCTAAGAATCAGCCTTGCAGAGTATATATGCCTTTGCATCAGCGTAGTTGATCTCAGGCGTCATCAGCCTGGCGCACCACGGTTCGTCGGTTCAGGCTGGTACACTGGTATGTTTCCCTGTCACCTCTAGGCTGGGAGAGTAGCTATGGCAGCCGCACCCTTCGCACAAGTGCACGATACATATATCAGCACGCACCGGCCCTACGACACCAAGCGCTTTGTGGACCGTGATCGTGAGCTTGGGTGTGTGCGCGACCAGGTGCAGCACATCCGAGATCACGTGATCACGCGCGAGCCCCTGATTAACTACTGGGGTGTGAAGGGTATTGGGAAGACCTGGGTGCTACGCCATGTGCGCTACCTCTTCGCATACAGCGGCGAGTCTCTCTACGGACGACCAACCTTCACAGCGCTCTACAGTGCCCAGCCTGACCTGGAGAACTCACTCGCTATAGCAAACTCACATCGGTTGTTGAAAGTTGCGAAATAGTGTATACTGTTTCGTGTGACTGAAACCGCCGTGATACGAAGGGATAGACCATGCTTCCATCATCGGTTGATGACATTACCACATTTCTTGATACCACAGAAGATGTGATGGAATACAAGAGAGCGATGGCGGTAAAGATGATTCTCCTTAATTTTCGGCCATGCGATAGTGCGTTAGCACTCA
>CAIXLU010000219.1 GCA_903920315.1 uncultured Oscillochloris sp. | reverse complement strand
TTTCAGGCGGAGGGGGAGGGGGCACGCAATAGCCGATAGCCGATAGCCGATAGCCGATAGGGTGTTTGCGATAGACGCACGATGACGCACCAACGCCCTGTCTTCAATCATCACGGCGAGGAAGAGTTTGGCCGTCTCGTCCCCGCTGCGGGCGCGGGGTTCCAGGGCGGTGAGGGCAGATTCCCATTGGCCGGTGTCTAGTAGGAGTTGGGCGGGATCTGGTGGCGGGGGGGAGGAGATGGTGATCACCCGGCGCGTCGGGGCGGGGGGGGGTTCCACCGCCAGTCGCTCGCGTTCGCTGGGCTTGGCGAGACCGCGCAGCGCCCGCGCTGCTTTGGCCCGTTCCTCTGCGGCGTGCAATGCCGCGCTCCCCACGCATGCCCAGCGTCCTGCTAATGCTCCTGCCAGCGCCGGACGTTCCCCCCCCGCCCCGGCGCTTACGAACAGCGCCCGACTGCCTGCCTGGCTCCGCAGCCCGCGTGCCAGGGCCGTTACGGCTCCCACCTGCTCGGCTCCCGCCTGTGCATGCAGCAGCCACAGCAACTCGATGCGGGCGTACTGACCTGCCTGCGCCCGCACGTGCAGCGCCACCTGTCCTAGCACCCGCCCCAGATCAACCCCGCCCCGACTCGGCTGGCGCACCAGCGCCACCACCTCTGTCGGTCGGCCTACACCCTGCGGCGGGCGCAGCCGCGTGGCGAACGTCGCCACCTGCACCGTCGCTCCTCGCGCCTGTCCCGCCCGTGCGAGAGCCAGGGCGCTGGCCTTTAGCAGCGGCTCCAGGTCACCGGCGGTCGCATCACTCAGTTGCACCAGCAGCAGCAGCAGCGTATTGCGTCGCTCGGGTGGCCGCTCGCGTCCGTAGTAGAGCAGTTCGCCGTTCAGGTAACGATAGCTCAGCAACACCGAGGGCAAGGCCCACTCGCTCGGTAACACCGCGTCGAGCGAACCAGAGCGGGCCAATCCGCCGTAGCCATCCACGGCGTAGGTCTGGAGCGCCGCGCCAGGGGCGGACTCGGCCAGGGCAGGCAGGAAGGCCAGTACCTCATCGAGCAGGGCGTGGGTCATGGCAGGCAGACTCAGCAATTCGGTGAGTGCCCGTAGGTCGGCGAGGTCGGTGACGTCGAGGGAACCCTGGCCGAGATCCGCGACGAAGTACACGTCGGCGGGGGAGAGGGCGTGGAGGCGGGAGAGGATGGGGAGGAGGCAGGAGGAGGGAGGAGGGAGGAGGGAGGAGGGAGGAGGGGGGCAGGAGGCCGGGGGAGGAGGGAGGAGGGAGGAGGGAGGAGGCAGGAAGGAGGAGGCAGGAGGCAGGAGGCGGGAGGCAGGGGCAGGAGGCAGGAGGCCGGGGGCGGGAGGCGGGAGGCTGAGGGCGGTGGACAGGGCGGTGGCGATCGCGGTGGGGCGAGTGCCGAGGGGTAGGCGGTACTCGGATGGGATGGGAGCGCCCTGGGCGAGGTGGGCGAGCAGGGCGGCGATGGCACTATCGCGCATGGCGAGGGTGCGAGCCGTGCGGATAGCGGGTGTCGTGGCGGCTTGGCGCAGGAACGTGAGGTACTCGTCTTCGGGGTCCACCGGGAGAGCCGCGCCGGTAAGCAGAGCACCGAGGTCGGCAACGAGGCCGAGGGGCAGGGCGGGGGCGAGTTCGGCGGCGGCACGCCACCAGGCGAGGGCGCGGCCCCACGGCTCATCGGCGGCGTGGAGTCGGGCGTGGGCAGCCGAGTGAAGATGGGCCTCAATTATGGGTGTTGGTGGTGGCATATCGGTTATCGGCTATCGGCTATGAAAACATCCATCGCGCAGCGAAACCCGGTTGCGCCGTCAGTGCCATCGCCGGGAACGGAGAGCAGCTTGTAGCCAACCTTCAGCGATTCTTCATCCCACGATCCACCAATTAGCGCCAGCTTGCCACCGGTCAGATCGTCGGCCAGCCACTCCCAGACATTGCCAACCATATCGCGGCACCCGGTTGGGCTTGCGCCGCCGGGGTAGGCACGCACAGGAGTGGTGCCGTCGCTGTTGAGATTACAGCGGGCTACGTCAAACTCCTCGCCCCAGGGCCACGGCTGGCCGTCCACGCCGCGCATGGCCCGCTCCCACTCCAGGCGAGTCGGCAGGCGTCGGCCCGCCCACTCCGCGTAGGCCAGGGCATCCGCACGGTGTACCCATACCACCGGATGATCCATCCGCTCATCGAGGCTGCGCCCACGCTCGTCCGGTGTGCGCCAGGTACGATCACGACCGTTCTGCTCGGCAACCGTGATATAGTCCTTCGCCACAACAAAGCGCCGGAACTGGTCATTCGTCACCGGGAATACGTCCATGTAAAACGCCTTGACAAAACGCTCGGCCTGCTGGCGCTCGGCCTCACTGTCCCGTTGCGGGCCGGGCACAATCAGCGCGGCGGGGACAAAGATCTGCGCGGCATCGTCACGGGGGCTGGTGAGGAGGACGCGGTCGGACTCGAGGGTACGGGCGACGGTACCCATCTGTTTGACGATGCCGTCGCGGTCGCGGGTTAGGCGTGTGAGGTAGGACTCGGCCTGAATGCGTTTGAGGCTCATCTCATCGAGCTGGGTACGCAGCTCGGCAAGCTGCTTGTTGAGGAGTGACATATCAATGACACCCGATTCGAGACTGGTGGTACGTGCCATCTCAGCGAACTTCGATAACATTTGCGCATGCATCTCGGAAATCTTTTCGGTGATGGCTGTTTCAAGCTTCTGCTGCTGATCAAGGAGGGTCTGGGTAAATGCGGGTTGGTTCAGAGCTTCCTCGTTATCAAACTCTTGAGCAGGCAAGAAATCATGAATAGGATTGCTTGGTTTCGCACTCCATATGGGCAGTTTGGTTACCGCCTCCTTAATCTTTTGACTCAGGCGTGAGCCACCTGCGGCTGAGTCTTCATACTCAATCACTTGGTATGTCTTCAAATGACTTGGAGCCGTATCACGTCCCCTACACACCAGGGTCAACACACGATTACTGAGCACATGGGCGATACCGAGTTCATAGAACACGTCGCCCTGGATCTCGGTGAGATCGACAATCACCAGTGTGGCGTCATTAATATTGGAGACAAGATCGCGCACTTTATTGCCCGCCCCAACACAATCATCACGATGAACGCACTCCCAATTGAGCGTATTCACAAAGAGTGGCTTAATGACATCATCGTACAATTCGCGACGATCCTTGCTGGGTGCCGTAATGACGAAGGCTCGCTTTTGATCGGTCATACAAGCTCCTGATAGAGGGCCGAATTTTGCACGTTGGAGAGGGGTCAAGGCTTTAGCTGGCTAACGCCTTGACCCCTCCTTCACAATCGGAACAGGACTGCTAGAGCAAGCCGTAGAGATCGTCGAGAAGTTGCAATTGTGCGATACTCATATCGAGGCGACGTAGTATCTGGTTAAATGTCAGCCCAGACGTGCAATCTCGTCTCGCAGTTCGCGCAACCGCCGATCAAGCTCATCGGCCTCGATGGATAGGCTCGGGTCTGGTGATTGGATCTGGGCAATGTGGACGTAGTGGAGGCGCTGGCGGATTTTGGCCGCAAGCTCTTTTTTGTAGGCGAACTCGTGCAACGCTTCTTGATCGGCGGGTGTTGCCGGAAGCGGTGTGGCATTGACCGGCGCACCGATGTGGCGTTCAGGTGGGAGAAAATCCTGCACGGGGTTGGTTGGCTTCGCGCCCCACTGCGGTAGCGCCTGTACCGCGACGGTGAGATCGCGGGTGAGCCGACGTGCCCCGGCGGCGTTGTCCTCATACTCGATGGTGCGGTACGAGCCGAGGTCAAAGGGGATGTCCTCGCCTTTGCGAATGAGTGTGAGGACGTTATTGCCCAGCGCGTGGGCGATGCCGAGTTCATAGAGTACCTCCGGTCGCAGGAGTGTGAGGTCAGCCACCACCAGGGTTGCCGCCGCGATTAGTTCGACCATCTGGCGCACTAGGTTGCCTGCGCCTGGAAGTTCATCAATCCGTTGGCACGTCCATCCCAGATCCTCGTTGAAGGTGGGCTTGATGACGGCATCATAAATACCTTGCTGCGCCGGACCGAGGGCCATAATCACAAAGACTGTTGGGCGACTCATCGGCCTTCCTTTCTACAATGCGTGCAGATTGGGTCAAGCGCATCAAACGACCCACGCACAAAAAAACGCGATTCCGAACAGCGACGGGAGACGCCCCGCCGGGGCGTCTCTACGCGCCCTGTCTTAATTCTTTACACCTCCCTGTTTCTTCATTGTTCTTCCCTCCCCACCGCACAGGATTCAGGAGCACAGAAGCCAGAAGCCAGAATTCAGCATCCAGAAGCCTTATTCCGTGAGCGCTCGGGACCAGATCACCCGAAATGACCAGAAGTTGAACCTGTAGCCCGGGTCGTTCCAGTAGCGAGAGCCGCAGCACAATTGTTCTGATTGATTGTGATACGCCGACCAAGACAGCAGTACCCGCTCAGAAAGTGTAAAGTCTTTTCGCGGTTCCACCCGGTCACGTTCATCCACGGGCGTACTCATCCACTCCATCACATTGCCTGCCATGTCCAGTGCGCCACAGTCTGCCGCGCCCGCCGGGAAGCAGCCCACCGGCGTCGGGCGTCCGATGCCGGTATCCTGGTAGTTTGCTCGCTCAGCGTCCGGCGCGTCATCGCCCCACGGGTAGCGGCGTTGATCTATCCCGCGTGCCGCTCGCTCCCACTCCAATGAGGTCGGCAGCCGGATCGCATCACCCGTCGGCAGCCATCCCGCACTACGCCCCTGGGACGTGAGCCAGGCACAGTAGGCTGCCGCCTCATACCAGCTTATGCCGACAATGGGCTGGGTCGGTTGGTTGTAAGTAGCGTCGTCCCAGTAGCGCGGCTGTGTCCAACTCTGGCGTTGCGCATAATTCCACCCGTTCTCCGTCCACCACTGCTGCTGCTGGTAGCCCCCGGCCTCAATGAAGCGCCGGTACTCGGCATTCGTTACCACGTAGCGCCCCACTCGGTAGGGGGAAGGCTGCGGAACGTGGCGCAAGGTAACGTTGGCGCGTTCCTGTGCGTCGGCCTGCATGTAGGCTCCGTACCAGAACGGCCCGGCGTCTATCGGGCACCAGTAGCCGCCCAGGGGCGCGTCGCCTGTCTGCGGGTT
Organism: uncultured Oscillochloris sp.; assembly: GCA_903920315.1. Taxonomy (GTDB): domain Bacteria; phylum Chloroflexota; class Chloroflexia; order Chloroflexales; family Chloroflexaceae; genus Oscillochloris. The sequence goes on along the minus strand of CAIXLU010000219.1, from coordinate 109 downwards.
CAGCAGACGTGGGTCGCCTACCTCGCCCAGCAGGGCGGCGGCTTTCAGGCGGAGGGGGAGGGGGCACGCAATAGCCGATAGCCGATAGCCGATAGCCGATAGGGTGTTT
>CAIXLU010000218.1 GCA_903920315.1 uncultured Oscillochloris sp. | reverse complement strand
GGGACTCAGCGCACCTCAAGCCCTCAGCCTATCAATTTTCCTGCACGCCCTGCGCAACGGCATTGGTCTGCTGGGTGGCATGATCTTCGCCGTTACCCGCAACCGAGCGGCGCGGGGGTGAGGTAAATTTTCACCGTACCCCATGTAGGATTGCGATAAGGATAAGATGACTGGCCAGCGCCAGGGCATGTGGCTCATGGCGCATCCCTATCGGTCGCACGCACGGGGACATAGACAGCGTGGGGACCCTCGCGGTGAATGAGCCGAATTTTTCCGCGCTGAAGGATCTCGTCGTAGAGATTAAAATTCGCCCCGAACGGCCCGATCACCACGTAATCAGGGTTGGCGGCCAGAGAATCGTAGTCGAGCGGGATGGTTTCACCAATTGAGGTGCGCCGGATCAGCGTAACGTCGAGTTGATCTGGCAGGTATATGGTAGGGCCGCTGGAGGAAGAAATAGAGTTCGGACTCGTAGGTCTCAATCAGGGCGTTGGGGAGTGTAGAAGTGTTGTCGTCTGCCATTGCGATAATCCCATCGTTGGTACCCGAATCCCATTCTCTTATCAAGACGGGTACAGTAGCGCGGGTGCAATGATTACTACAATCCGGGAGAGATAATGTCAGAAGGTAAGACCCATAGGGCTCCCATCAAGTTCAGCGGACTACCCGCGATCTTACGCTCGCCGATGCTGCTGCTCGGCCTCCTGGCTGCACAGTTTGCTCTGGCACAGTTGCTCACCGGCGTGCAGTTCGGTGACGCGACGCGAAACATGCATTGGGGGCTACTGACATTCGAGAATCCCGCCTTCCTGCTTGGAGATGTGGATCGAGCAGAACGGATTAATGGCTTCCCCCCCGATCCGGCATCTCTGGGGCCGAACGAGCGATGGGGGAACGGGTACGGCAGCTTTCACTCTTGGTGGGGGCCGGTGGCACCGCTAATCTTCGCCACCGTCTGGGGGATCACCCGCTCATACACACTACTCCAACTTGTCGTACCCGTTGCCGGCGGGATCACGGTGATCCTCACCTTTATGATTGCTCGCGACCTGCTCGACCAGCGGCGTGCCCTGCTGGCGACGGTCTTTCTCTCTTGCTTCCCACTTTTCCGCGAGTATAGCTCCGTCTCGTATATCGAGACTCTCTCCGCGCTCTGGATTACAACGGCGTTCCTAAGCTATCTGCGCGGGCGCACAGCCACCACCGTCCTCTTCGGCACACTGGCAACTCTGAGCAAGATGGATATGCTGGCGATGTACGGCGGAGTGATCGCTGTCTGCGCAGCGTGGGACGTTCTCCGTCGTGAGGGACGCTACCCACTCAGGCACCACATCATTGCTCTCGTCATACCACTGCTCCTCGCCACACCCTGGATCTGGTTTCACACCCTCAACACGGGTAACCGCATGCCCACTGAACCACTTTCCGCCGAGATCTTCGGCTTTCTCTTGCCCCAGTTGATCGAGATGACCTTCTACGCGCCTCTCTCGATCAGCCTAATCTCACTGGCCGTGATCGGGATAGTCATAGCCGCCGGACTGCACGCACGGGCCATACCGACTCTGCCGACCCTTCTTCTCGGTACATGGATTGGTATCGGTTTCCTAATTACCTTGGTTTACGGCGCAACCCCTGGGGCCGGCAACAGTCCGCGTATAATCATCCCCGCTCTGCCTGCACTCGCGATCCTCTTTGGTGCCGGAATGCCCGCGCTCCCGTCGCGATTGCGCAGCGTGATCAGCATCTACATTATTGCCCTTTTTATCGCAGTGAATATCAAGGTGATCGACTACGAGACCACACGCTATGGGGCACAGATTCGCGCTGCCGCACCAGCCTTTGCCACCCTGCGCGAATCCGAGCGCGGATTTGTACTCACCCCGCTCTACTGGGAGACGATTCTCTACACACGCCAGCCCGCTACGTGGTTCGAATCAGATCGTACTTTTGAACACAACATGATGCGCAATGAGATAAACTTCGCTCATTATGTCGAGTCTAACCCTATTCGCTACGTGCTTCTGCCTCGTATTGGCGACATCGCCTCACCCGAGGTGCGGGCCTACCTGGACACTCATGCCCGCACCATCAACTCGGGAGAGATGATATTGTACGTCCTCAGCAAACCAGAACATATGCAACGTCCCGCCTTACCTATCGCAATCCTCTAGGGGTTGTTGCATGCTTTAGCCGGATAAGGCCGCCTAAAAGCTCGACTCCTTTTTATAACTAGGATTGCCACCTGATCTAACGAACCCGCTGGTATACCTCATACGTCTCATCGCGCAAGATCGGGCGGAAGGCACCGCTCGCCAGAACAGGCGCATACAGATCGTTGCCCCTGGCAAATGTGCCAACCACCAGAATATCGGGATCGGAGGAGAGCGGGTCGTAGATCACCGGGGTCTCCTGGCCGAGCAGACTACGCCGGTTCAGTTCCACATGGAGCTGATCGGGCGGGTAGTGGTAGGGCCGATTGAGCAAAAAGTGCAGCTCGCTCTCATAGGTCTCCACGCGGGTTGTGGGGGGCATGGCGTTGAGGGCGGCAGCCACGCGCTGGGCCGAGCGATCATCATCGGGGTAGTAGCGGGCCAGGCCGAGGGTGGCGAGGGCGAGGGCAGCACTGGTCAGCACGAGGGCCAGCAAGACAGCGACACCGGCCCGGCTAGGCTGGCGCAGGCTCAGCAGAGCCATCAGCCGCTCGACACTTTGGCCCACGTTGAAACCGCCGGTTAGGTCGTGTAGCATGGCGGCGAGAAAGATACAGCCAACCAGGACAGCGGGCGACATATAGCGCGGCACACCCACCGAGAGGGCGACAAACCAACCCAGCCAACTCCCGACGAAGGAGAGCAGGGCGAGTCGGGTGTAGAAGGATGCCTCCTGCCTCCTGCCTCCTACCCCCCGCCTCATCGCCCAGAGAACACCAAGCAGCGGGGGAAGCCCGAAGCTGAGCAGGTTCGTCAGAGCGTAGAGCCGGTTGAAGGGCGTGAGTACCACCGCCACCACATCGAGCAGGCCCGAGACAGGGTCGCTCGGCAGGCTATGATCGAGCAAGATCGCATAGGCGAGGGGCGGCAGGATCCGCCCAACCAGACCGGTACCCACCAGAACACTTGCGCAGGTCATCAAGGTACCCCAGCGCCGCGAGATCAGCGCGGCCAACATCGGTACTATCAGTGAGACAATCAGAAACGGCACGGTCTGAGCTTTGCTGACCCAGGCCATGCCGAGCAGGATCGCAGCGGGGAGAACCGCCAGCCGCCGCCCAGCGAACGCCCACCAGAGGCAGAGGTAGCCGCCGAGCAGATACACCAGCATCGGCATTTCGGCTAGCACCTGGCGACCCTGGAGCAGCGGGTTGAGCTGCGGGTGCGGCGTCAGTAGCAGGGCCGCTATCACTGTCGCCACCGCAACCTTGCTATTGTAGAGGCGAGCGGCCAGGGCAGCCAGCAGCAGCACAGCGAGTGTTGCGCAGATCACGCCAAAGAGTCGGCCCTGCCAGAGACCCACACCCAGCAGGCGCATGCTCACGCCCACTGGTAGCGTCACCAGGAACGATGCCTCCAGGCCAGGGGCGGCGGGCATGCCGTCGCGCAGACGGGCGTAACGCCCGGTTTCGGCCCAGTTCCGGGCCACCGAGAGCGTCCAACCCTCGTCCCACCACATCGCCGGGCCACCCAGATTCCACAGGCCAAAGGCGAGCAGGGTGAGGGCGAGTAGTGTCCATGTGACAAGCCGTGTGAATGACAACGTCGAGATTCCTTCCTGCTACGTTCTCTCGCTCGCAACCCTTCTCTCTCCTTTGCGTCTTCGCGTCACACAAGCATACAGTGTGACGCAAAGACGCGAAGACGCAAAGATTCTTGCTTTGGAGAACGCCGTCTAAAAACGTGACTTTTCTTCAGATGTCCATGCGATTCACGCACAACACCCGATGAAAATAGACGCTGATGCCCGACTATCGGCTATCGGCTATCGGCTATTTCTCCCGCCAGTCGCACGCACGGGGACATAGACAGCGTAAGGGCCCTCACGGTAGATGAGCCGAATTTTTCCGCGCTGGAGGATCTCGTCGTAGAGATTAAAATTCGCCCCGAACGGTCCGATCACCACATAATCAGGGTTGGCGGCCAGAGGGTCGTAGTCGAGCGGGATGGTTTCACCAATTGAGGTGCGTCGGATCAGCGCGACGTGGAGTTGATCTGGCGGATAATGGTAGGGTCGCTGGAGGAAGAAATAGAGTTCGGACTCGTAGGTCTCAATCAGGGCATTGGGGGGTGTAGAAGTGTTGAGGTAATCGGCCACGCGCTCAGCCGAATGATCGAACCCCGCCGTGTAGTAGTAGTGCAGATAGAGCAGAGTGGCTGGGATGTAGCAAACCAGCATGATCAGCGTCAGCAGCGCGCCCAGGTTGCGTCGGCGTAGGCCCACACGGCTTACGGCGGCGACATCGTGTAGGGAAGTTCGCCAATCAAATCCGCCGGTCAGGTCGGAGAGCAATGCGCTCAGGTAGAGGCCGGAGATCATCACAGCGGGGAAGACATAGCGCGGCGCTCCTACCGAGAGGGTCAGAAACCAAGCCCACCAACTGCCGCAGAAGACCAGGAGAACCAAACGGGTCAGTCCATCGGCGTCGGCGGCCTGCGCACGGGCATCGTGTACCCAACGCCACATTGCCACACCCAGGCCGATAAAAAACGGCAACAGCCATGTCAGCGTGATCTGGAGCGTGTAAAGGCGGTTAAAAGGCTGTGTTACCGCAGCCACCACCTCAATCAGCCCGGTGATTGGCTCGCCAGGGAGCGTCCGACCGGCCAGCAGCAGCGCCTCAAACGGCACCAACCCGTAGCGCAGCGTCAGATAACTTCCGCCCAAGGCAGCGGCGAACATAACGGCCTCACGCCAGCGCCGCAGGATCATGCAAACTACAAGCGGCACAAGCAGTGACATGGCCCAGAAGGGCATGGCCTGGATCTTGATCTGAATAGCCAGTGCGAAGACCGGTATGGCGATCAGCAGCCAGAGCGGCGAGCGGGCGATGGACTGACGCAGCGCCAGGTAGCCTAGCAGAACCGCGAAGAGCATGGGCATCTCGCCCAGCACATTCCTGCCAATCAGGAGCGGGTGAACGTTGGGCAGTGCTACGAGCAGCAGCAATACCGCCATCGCCCCACGCGCAATGCTGATCCCGTAGAGTCGCCGGCCTAGCAGATAAAGCGACACCAGCGCACCCGCCGTGCAGAGTGTTGGCAACAGACGGGCTTGCCACAGTCCGATCCCAAAGAGGCGCATGCCCAGAGCAACCATCCCGACCACGGGGGGCGCAGCTTCCAGGCCATTGGGTGCCAACGCCCCCAGCTTCAAGCGCCCGTAGAAGCCGTATTCCAGCACATTCCTCGCCACCGACATCGTCCAGCCCTCGTCCCACCAGGGCGGCGCACCACCTAGGTTGTAGAAGAGCAGCGTCCCCCAGACCAGGGCAATGCACAGCTCGGGGATGTGCTGGCGTACAAAGGCCAGGGTCGTGCCGAGCCAATCTGCCTGTTCGCTCACCAGATTCGCCCTCATATGAGACAATTATGCGATTCGCGCACAACACCCGATGAAAAGAGCCACTAATGCCCGACTATCGGCTATCGGCTATCGGCTATCGGCTATTTCACGTTAGGCTCGCTTCCGCGCCACAATCACCAGCGTCCCACAGGTCAGTTCGTCACGGGTGTAGTCCGCCAGTTCCTCCTCCAAGGCCGGGGTGAGCCACTGCTCACCCTCGCGTAGGCCGCAGTAGTGGGTCAGCACCTCGAACTGCTCAGCGAAGGCGACCAGGAACTGGCCCTTGCGCCAACGGTTGAGCGGCACCGTGAAGGGACGGCGCTGCGCCCGCAGGTGATCCCACGGTTCGGCACCAGGGGGCAGGCTGCGCAGCGGATACTGGGTAAAGCTCACATTATGCCCGCCCGAGGGACTAGTAAAAAGATGAACCCCGGCCCAGATCATCCCGCCCGGACGGAGTACCCGCTGGAGATCAGCCAGCACCGCCGGTACATCAAGGAAATGCTCGAAGGCCGCGTTAGAGATTGCCAGATCGAAACTGCGGGAGGCGAAGGGCAGGATGCCCACATTGCCGCCGATCAGGCCGTGCTGATCCATAGCCGCAGCCGGAATTCCCAACTGAAGCGCGTAGAGTCGCCGCAATACCGTGTAGACGCTGCGCTTCCAACTTATACCCGGTCGGTTGACAAAGTCAATGCCGACAACCCGGTGGCCAGCGTTCCGCATCAGGGCGTACTGCGGGCGCAAGCTACCGTTCCCCACATCCAGAATATCGTGGGGCTGCGACAGATCGAGCCACGGGGCGAGATCACGCGCACGCTGCGCCGCAAGACCGGACTCCATCTTCGCCCGCACCCCCGCGAGCATGTGCCAGGCGTAGCGCGGGTAGTCGCTCAGCAGAGGGCTCACGATTCACCTCCCACATTAAGGCGGAATGTAGCTTACGTTGCAGATACAGGGATGCGGATCTTTTTAACTATTCCATCGCGGGCGACCTGTCACCCTGAGCGCAGCGAAGGGTCTGTCCGGAGGCCGGGACAGATGCTTCGCTGCGCTCAGCATGACATGGTGCCGGGATACTTTAAAATTTCCACATCCCTAACACCAAGTCACGGCAGGGGAGCGTCCGAACCAACCTTGTCAGTGCGCCAGTTCTGCCCCAGGGAGAGGAGACCACCAAGGAGGCTGAAGGCGATCATCAGAACTCGTATGAACAGAGCGACACTGAGTGCGCTTGGTGCCAAAACCCAATAGTACCCTAGCACCACCACATAGACACTCTCCATCACTCCGAGACCATTTACCGTGATAGGAACAAGCATCGAAAGCGATCCGAGGACAACTAGCCAGATCGCTGCCCCGGCTGAAATATGCAGATCAAAGGCCAGCAATGCGCAGCTATGGGTTAGCACCAGACAAAGTGCGGAGAGGATTGAGAGCCCATAGCAACCGAGGATCGTGCGTGTCCAGTTTGGTGCTGAGGGATCTACAGCGCCATCGGAGGCTGGCAACAGTCGCCGAACCACCGCGACGGCACGTTCCCTCATCGACGGCGCACGCCAGCATAGGGCAATCAGTCCCACTGCCCCGAGCAGAACCACGCCAATCACACCTGCCAATTGGTTAGCGGTGACATTCCGTGCCAACTCGCTCACCATCGGCGGAGGGCCAAACCATAGTCCCGGTAGGCCAAAGCTGATCAGCCCAAGCAGCCCGAGCGCCCGATCCGCAGCCACTGTCCAGACAGCTCGCCGCACTCCTATATGTCGGCGGATCAGCACAATTCGGACGCCATCACCGCCGATTCCCGTGGGCAGAAAATTGTTGCTAAAAATACCGGCACTATAGTAACTGAGGATTGACCCGAAGGATACGAGGTCGGGTAGCACGAGTAGTCGCCAGCGGACGATATTGATCAAGTGGCTGATCAACACGAGTAGCGTGGCAGATGATAGCCAGATCCAGCGAACATCATGAATGGCGGCGCGAATTCCCACCCAGTCTGCGCGTGTGACGAGCCAGCCGATCAGCATGAGCGTGAGCGAGATCTGGATGACACGCAGCCAATATGTCCGATGCATGGAGCCTCATAATTGCCGAATAGGAATTCGGTTCAGGGCTTCCCTGCCAGCAGGAAGATTTCATCGCCCACACGCGATGAGTTCAGAAGAAAAATCGCATAGATCATCTGCGAAAGCAGTTTTCGCCCCGGCCCAAAAGTACCCATAGTGCCGCGAGTATTGGTGAGATCAATCACATCGCGATAGAGCGGCGAGTAGAACGGGAAGCCCCACTCGACGACCTTGAGTACATTCATGCCTGCTGCTTCAACCTTCTGCGCTAGTTCACCGTAGGCATAGTTCCGCACGTGACCCACTTCGCCGGCCTCGAACCGGCGCATGCGCCCTTGAACAGTCGAGATAACCAGGTACTTCCCGGTCATTGCCGCAAGGTTACGCAGGGCAGCCCGATCATCAGGAATATGCTCAAGCACCTCGCTACAGACGATCAGGTCGAACTGACGATTAAGATTCCCTTGCACAAGGTCGAAGACACAGTATTCGCCACCGTCCACTTGACGCCTTGCCATTCGTACTGCCGAGGTGGAGAAATCCGAGCCGAACACCTCAATGTGCGGAAACTCAGTGCGCAACTCCGCGAGGAGGGAACCCTGGCCACAGCCGATGTCGAGAACGGACTGAAACTGGAGCGGGCGGATGAGTTGCTTGATGTTGCGACGAATATGACGCGACATGGGACCGTAGCGCTTCATGTCGTCCCACCGTTCTTCCCAGCCCCGGTCGTACTCAGCAATAGGCATAGCGTCCATGCGCGTCCTCCTAACTATGGGTTAATGCGAAAGGCGACTCTTATGCCGATGTCTGCTCAAACACAAACTCGTTGCAGCCGGTGGGTACTTGGGCCGGCACCAGCCTGCGCAGCGTGAAGCCAAGCCTCGCCACAAAGCGCTCAATCTCGGTGGGAGTGGCGTATTCATAGGGGTAGCCGCCCACCCAGTCAATCACATCGTACCAAAAGTCCATACCGCGCTCCTTTTCCAGCGGGTTGCGGCGCGTCACGGCCAACTTCGCCAGGTAGATGATTCCAGCAAAAATAATCGCCATCAGGCGCTGTACAGGCCACGGCACGCGGTTGTAGAACCACTTGATGCTGCGCCAGACCGGCGAGGTGATGTGTCGGTTGTAAATGGCAAGGACGAGGGTTCCGCCCGGTGTCACCAGCCGGGCGGTATTGGTGATCGCCGTATACATCGCGCCGGTGTGGTGGAGCGATCCCCAGGCATACACGAGATCAAACATTCCGAGGCCATCCATTGCTGTGCGATCAAGGGCTGAGGCGAGGCGGAATGTTACCGGCGCGTCAGGTGTCAGGCGGGCTAGATTTTGCTCCGAGGCATTGATCGAGCGCGGGTTGATGTCTACCCCCAGTACGTGGTCGGCACCAATGCGATGAGCAGCGATGGCGAAGATTCCGCTGCCGCAACCGACATCGAGTACCGACGCGCCACCAAGATCCTCGCGTCCGAGTAGATCCTGGAGCGAGCGCGTGGCCACCGCAATCCGCCGCTCGTCTACGTGATCAGCCGAAAATGCTTGCCAGTTCTTTCCAAAGTCAAAGCTACGCATCTATCGTCATCCTCCCATCCGCTGCTCTACCCACACCCCCAGCATCAGCAAAGCCCACAGTTTTTTGCCGTGGTTGAGCTTACCAGACATATGCTCGCCCACCAGGGCGGCTACGGCCTGCGGGCGCAGCCACGCGCTGAGGGCGGGGTTATCGAGCAGACGATCTTCGGCCCAGGGCCGCAGTTCGTTGCGCAGCCAGTAGCTCACCGGGATGCTGAATCCCTGTTTGCCGCGAGCGGCTACCTGCGGCGGTAGCTTCTCGCCAAAGGCCGCTTTGAGTAGCCATTTGGTGCGTTGCCCGCGCACCTTCAAGCGTCCCGGCAGTCGCGCTGTCCACTCCACCCACGCGGCATCCAGAAAGGGTGCCCGTGCCTCCAGTGAATGGGCCATCGTCATACGGTCGGTCTTCGGCAGTAGATCGCCAGCTAAGTAGGTGATGTGATCGGCGGCCAGGGTACGGTCGAGCAGGCTCTTAGCCTTCGCCCCGTCGTAGGCCGCCGCGATCCAATCGGCGCTATCCACATCTGTTAACTCATCGCGCCAACGATCCGTGTAGAGAGCCAGTTTTTCATCCTGGCTGAAATACGAGCCCCAGCGCACTAGCGATGCCTTGTGGGTAATCGCCGAGAACTGGCCGAGCCGTTTGAGGCCGGTGATCGGGTTGCGATCCTCGGGCAGCCACCACGGTTCGGGAATGAGCGCGGCGGCGGCGGGTACGACGCCTTGGGTGATCCATCTGGGCAGGGCAGCGTAGGGCCGCAACCAGCCATCCAGCACGTAGCGTCGGTAGCCGGCCAGGGTTTCATCGCCGCCATCGCCACTGAGGGCCACCGTCACGTGGCGACGGGTCTGGCGGGCCAGTTCGTAGAGCGGCAGGGCGGCAGGGTCGGCGAAGGGCTCATCAACCGCAGCAGATACGCCCTCAATCACGCGCACGAGGTCGGCGGGACGAAAGATAAATTCGTGGTGTTCGGTTCCGTAACGCTCGGCAACCTGGCGGGCGTAGCGGGTTTCCGAGAAATGGCGTTCGTCGAAGCCGATGGAGAAGGTACGCACAGGTTCGCGGGCACGCTCAGCCATCAGAGCCACGATGATTGACGAGTCCATGCCGCCGCTAAGGAAAGCGCCCAGGGGTACCTCGCTGATCATCTGGCGCTCAACAGCGGCAGTCAACAGGGTTCGGGCCTGCTCAATCGCCTCACCGTCGCTGATCCGCAGCTTGGGTTCACATGCCAGTTGCCACCAGCGATCAACCCTGGGTACCGCTCCATCCTCTAGCACTAGTTTGTGCGCCGCCGGTAACTGGCTCATCCCCGCGTAGATTGTCAGTGGATCAGGGGTGTACTGGAGAGTCAGGTAGTGGTGCAGGGCCAGCGGGTTGATCCGCCTCTCAACCCAGGGTGCAACCAGAACGGCCTTAGCCTCGGAAGCCCAGACGAGGCCATGGGCGGCATTGTGGTGCCAATAAAGCGGCTTTTCTCCCATGCGGTCGCGGGCGATCAGCAGGCGGCGGCGCGGCGCATCCCAAAGGGCGAAGGCGAACATGCCATTCAGCCGAGGCAACATGGCATCGCCCCACTGCTCGTAGGCGTGGACAATCACCTCCGTATCGCTATCGGTAGCGAAACGGTGGCCATAGCGCAGCAGCTCGGCCCGCAGTTCGCGGAAGTTGTAGATCTCGCCATTGAAGGTAATCGCCACGCTGCCATCTTCGTTAAAGATCGGCTGATCACCACCGCTCAGGTCAATGATCGCCAGGCGACGCATGGCCATACCCACATGGCCAGACAGGAAGAAGCCATCGCTATCCGGCCCCCGGTGAGTGATGCGGTTATTCATACACCGCAGCAGATCCGCGTCAATCGGACGCCCATCAGGGTGGAGGATGCCACAGATTCCGCACATTGAATGCTCCACATCAGGATGAGTATCACGGGCCGAGGAACCGCACCGCGCCAGTATGCACGATCCATTGTAGCAGAGGCGTGACACCAGCATTGGCACATCCTCGCACCGCACCCTCAAAAACGCTATAATGTGCGTATCAAAGGCATTCAGATGAGGTGTATCAATGCGACAGTCAGCACTCACAACCCAAGAAGGACTCACCTTCACCGATTATTTCAAGCTCAATATTGATACCGAGGAGGTATTAGCACATTTTGGCTATACATTTTCACGTAATGAATTGATTTTGCCACAAAACACCCACAAGGTTTTCTGGTACGAAGACTTGCACCAACGGATTCACGCAAGCCTCCCCTATATCAGCTTAACGAGCGAAATGGCACGCCGAGAGTTTCTGATTGCTCCTATCTTAATTGACCTTGCACGCTACAATCATGTCAAAGTAAAAGTAGAATTTCCGCTTGAAGTGAGTAGTCAGCTTCGCGGAACAATTGACTACTACATTCAAGCAAAGCACAATTTTCTGGTGATCGAAGCAAAAAATGCCGACCTCCAGCGCGGCTTCACACAGTTATCGGCAGAACTCATGGCGCTCGATCAGTGGACCGAAGAAATAACCCCGACTCTGTATGGCGCGGTGTCCATCGGCAATGTATGGCAATTCGGCAAACTTGACCGCGCAGAAAAACATATTAGCCAAGATCTGCTGCTCTATCGTGTACCTACGGATCTCCACGATCTGCTGCGCATTTTGCTCGGAATATTAGGCGAGGACGGAAGTTAGATCGTATGAATCTCCGCAAACATCGCCAGATACTGCGTGACCGCCGCTTCCCATGAGAAATTCTGGGCGCGGGTACGAGCGACCTGTCCCATCTGGCGGGCCAGATCGCGGTGCTGGGCCAGGGTGCGCAGCCGCTCGGTCAGCGCAGACACGTCGCCCCAGGGCACAATATTCCCGCTAACACCCTCGGCTACCAGTTCCTCGGCCCCGCCGGTGCGCGTGATGACGGCGGGCAACCCAGCGGCCATGGCCTCCAGGGTGGCCACGCTCATGCCTTCGTTGTACGAGGGCAGCACAAAGACATGAGCGGCGGCGTAGCGGGCGGCGATCTGCTCGCGTGGCACGTAGCCAGCAAAAATAATGCGCTCCGTCAAACCGAGACGACGGGCCAAAGCCTCGTTTGCGGCGCGAGCATCGCCCTCGCCCACGAGTTCAAGGGTGACATCACAGCCCTGATCAACCAACTGGCGCAGGGCGGCGATTAGGTGGTGCTGACCCTTGCGCTCGATCAGGCGAGCCACGCAGATCAAGCGCAGCGGGCCACCATCGGCGATGGGCGCAAACGAGAAGGCGTCTAAGTCAACCCCGTTCGGCACGAGATCGATCCGCATACCGGGCTGCACCGCCAGCATCATCTCCGCCTCGGCCCGACACTTGGCCACTAGGCGGCTCGCGCCGCGCCAGATCGCCTTAATCGTGGGAGTCAGCAGCGGGTAGAGCGGGCCATAGCGCCGCTCGAAACCGGGGATGTCGGGGCCACAGACGCGCAAAATATAGGACAAGCCTGTCAGACGATGGAGCGCCAACGCGACTCCGCCAGCGGGTACGGCGCTCCAGGCAAAAACCATGTCGTAGGGTCGGGCGCGGTGCAGGCGCAGGGCCATCGGCAACGCCAGGGCGGCGTAGGTCAGCAACTCACGACTACTAGAGTGATGGATGTTGCGGTTCGCCACCGGCAGCTTGATCAGGCGCACCCGCTCGGCCCACTGCTCACGCTCGGCCCGCCACCCCAGCGCCGACGTGACCAGATCCACCTCCAGATCCGGCACATTGGTCAATCGCGTCAGAATAGCGCGGTTCACCGTGCCGGTGCCGCCACCCAGAGGCGGGAACTCGTTGTTGAGCATGAGGATGTGCATAATCTACTCCCTCCCCCACACCTTCCGCACCACATACAGCGGCCTGCCCTTCACCTCCTCAAAAATCCGGCCTACATATTCGCCGATCACGCCGATGGTGATCATCTGGATGCCGGAGAGGAAGAAGATCGCGACGACGAGGGTGGCAAAGCCGGGGGGTGAGAGGCCCACGGTGAGCTTTTGGATGGTGTAGAAGATTGCGATTATGATGGATAGG
>CAIXLU010000217.1 GCA_903920315.1 uncultured Oscillochloris sp. | reverse complement strand
CGAACTATCTCGTGCGCAGTATGGTGCTGCTGCGCGCCGCCGGTGCCGAGCGGGCGATCTGGTACAATCTGAAAGACACGAGCGCGCCGGACCATAATCTCTACGGCCTCGTGCGCTACGACCCGAGCAAGGCGAACTACGACTCCTGGCTGGATAAATCGGCCTATACCGCCTTTCACGTCCTCAACCAGCAACTCTCCAACACCGGCGAGGCAACGCTGGTTGATCTTGCCGAGCAGCGCACCATCCTCGACTTCGAGCAGCCCATCAGATGGCAGGTTGGCGATCAGAAGAACGGCACGCTCACCCAGAGCAGTGAGCAGACCTATAATGAAAGCAGCGCCGCCCGATTGGAGTACACCTTCCCGAGCGCCGGAAACGACTACGTGGTCTTCACGACGAGATCGCCAATAGCCATTCCCGACGGCACAAGCACGCTAGGTGTCTGGGTCTACGGCGACGGCAGCACCCACCAACTCAAGGTTTGGCTCCGCGACAGCCAGGGCGAGGTGTTCCAATTCCGCCTTGGGCCAGTGGGCGGGAGCGGCTGGCACGTCATCTCTACCCCGCTGAGCGATCAGGCGGCACGCGATGTGATCGGCAGCGTCCAGAACGGCCACCTGGACTTCCCAGTGCGCCTGACCTCCATCGTGCTTGATGACGACCCGGACAGCGCCAGCGGGTCGGGCACGATCTACCTCGACGACATGACCGCGTCAGTTGGCCCCGAGAGCTACGCGGTACGTTTTGCAAAAGCCAGCGAGGTTGTTGATGTGATCTGGGCACCCGTGGCGACTCAGCTCACGCTGAACACCAGTTCGCCCCGCGTGACTCGTGTGCGGGCCGGGGGTGAGGCGACGGTTGAGCCAACCAGCAACGGGCAGTACACTTTTGCAGCGGGGCCAGAGCCGGTCTACATTCACCATGTACCGGCTCGGTAGCAGGTACGATAAGAGTTCTTATTAGACAAGGTTCAATCCAGCTTTACCATCCTGCGCCGGTCAGCCCTTACCCCCCAGCCCCCTCTCCCAAAACGGGAGAGGGGGAGCCGCAGGCTTCCTGTTGCGGAATCTCCCCTCTCCCCCTGGGAGAGGGGCAGGGGGTGAGGGCTGACCGGCGCAGGATCGGCTTATGTGGAAAAGTAGTAAATTCACACCAGCTCATCCTCGTCGGCGAGGCGGTAGCCGGTACCGCGCACACTACAGATAAGCCGACGTGCATGTGGTGGAAATTCGATCTTTTGGCGCAGGCGATGGATATAACTCTTAGTCATATCGCGGGCTTCTTGGGGAGAACATGGACAGCGCAGCACCTCGCGGGCGATCTCTTGTGCGGAGACAACCACCCCACGGCGATGGACGAGATACATGAGCAGGGAAAACTCAGAACGGGTTAAGGAGAGCGTTTGCTCGCCGTGGGTGACACGGTGGCGGTGAGAATCAATCGTCAGCGGGCCGATGTGGATCGCCTCTGTCCTGACCACGTCTGCATGATTGGGGAGATACATGGGGGGGAACTCGGCGATGCGGTGGCGTCTGGACAGAGCCTCCGCGACACTGCGTATCAGGTCCGCGTGACGAACCGGTTTCAGCAAGTACGAGTATACGTGTCGGTTGAGGGCCGTGATGGCGGAATGAGTACATGCCGCGCCGGTGAGGATGATCACCTCGATCTGCGGATCAATGGCGCGAGCCGACTCCATCACCTGTACCCCGTCCATCGTATTCAGACGGAGGTCGGTCACAAGCAGATCGAAGCGCTCCTGCGATAAAAAAGTGATTGCATGCTCACCGCTAGCAACGCTCATCACCGTGTGTCCAGCCTGCTGGAGTTGCACCTCAAGCATCAACCGAGTAACACTATCATCCTCCACTACCAGAATCCGCCGCTGTTGCATGCCGGTCTCCGTTTGCATGTGTAGATAGTACAACGATGAATTGTAGCATAGCAGTAACCTATTACGGGAAAATAGCAATCCTCTTGGGGATGTTGCGTGGAGTCGAGGCTTTAGCCGGATAAGGCCGCCTAAAGGCTCGACTCCTCTTCATAACCAGTTTAGGTTTGCTATACACCGCATCCTGTTGCGGAAAATCTGCAATCTAAAATCTGCAATCTGAAATCTGCCTAAGGAGAAAACAATGCGGGTAGGTCTTGATTTTGGCACCACCAACTCCAGCGCCGCCGTCTACGATGGCACGCACCTGACTCTGCTGCCCCTCGACCCGGTGAACAGTACCCAGAGCATCTTACGCTCAACCCTGTTTATGACCCGCGAGGGCGCGGCGTATATTGGCCGCGAGGCCATCAACCGCTTCTCCGAGGGCAATGTTGGCCGCGAGGTTGAGTACGAGTGGAAGTATATTGGCGACGCCGAGGTGACGTTCGCCGACCTCGGTACGCAGCAGCAAGCCCTGTATGTCAAGGTCGAGGCGAACGCGCCAGGCCGTCTCTTCCAGTCGCTCAAGACGGGCCTGCGCGACCGTTCCTTCAATCACACGAATGTCTTCGGCACTTCCTACACCCTGGAGGAGCTGATCGCGATTGTGCTGCGCCTGATCTACGAGCGGATCGAGGCGAGCATTGGCCAGAAGGTAACGGGCATGGTGATCGGTCGCCCTGTCCATTACGCCGCACACCCGCAGGCCGATGCCCTGGCCTTCGAGCGCATGCAGATGGCGTGTCAGTTGGCCGAGTTGCCCAATGTCACCTTTCTGGAGGAGCCGACCGGCGCGGCCCTCGCCTACGCCCGCGAGGTGCGCCGCGAGCAGCACGTCCTCGTCTTCGATTTTGGTGGCGGAACCCTGGATGTGACGATCATGCGGCTGGACGGAAAGGGCCGACGGCAGTTCATCGCCACCGACGGTGTGCCTGTGGGCGGCGACCTGCTCGACCAGCGATTGGTGATGGGTCGCCTGCTGCCGCACTTCGGCGAGGGAGCCACCCTGGGCATTCGCCGTCTGCCCTTCCCCACGCACGTACTGGAACACCTGAGCGAGTGGCAGGCGATCAGCGACATGACCCAACCCAAGTACCTCGAAATTATTGACGAGGCAGTCGCTATTGGCGACCGCAAGAAGGAACTAAAAGCCCTGCGCTCGCTGGTGCGCCAGAACTACGGCCTACCCATGTACGAGGCCGTCGAACAGACCAAAGTGCGGCTCTCTGATGCTGATACGGCGGTGCTGGGCATGCATATGGGCGAGATAGATTTTGATGAGACGGTGCCGCGCTGGGATTTCGAGCGGCTGATCGGCCCCGATGTGCGCGCCGTGGAGGCGTGCATCAACCGGGCCATGGCAACCGGTGGCCTGAAGCCAAAGGATATTGATGTGGTGCTTCGCACCGGCGGATCTTCGCGCATCCCCCGCTTCGTCAAAATGCTTGCGGAGAAGTTTGGTGCCGACAAACTTCAGGAGATGGACGTCTTCACCGGCGTGGCATCCGGCATGGCCATAGCCGCGTATGAGCAATTGTGAGAGGGTCTATTCCACGCTACAATCAGATATTGCCACTCCGCAACTGCGGCTCTTCGACTTCATCGGGGTTCACTTCTACGAGTACGACGCCTTCACGCCCAACGGTGCACCGGCCACCAAGGGCGAGTTGCGCGATGCGATGAACATCCACACGCAGTTCTTCCCTGAGAAATTCTGGTACATCACCGAGTACGGCATCAACGATACCAAGCAGGTGCGACAGCCTGATAAGGGTACTCGGTACGCCAAGTTGCTCCACGCGGGCGAGGGCTGGCCGTCCCTGCCCGATAATGTGGTCGGCGCAGTCTACTACCACCTGGCGATGAAGGGCGATCTGCACCCGGAGTACCACATCTACCCCGAGGGTGACAAGACCTACAAGGTTACCTGCGAGGCGGCTGAGGCGGCAGTGGGGAGCATCCCGATGTTTGGAGCCAGCTCCGAAGCGGCACCCACCGCCCCCCCGGGCGACATCCCATCCCGACTGGCCCAGATGATCGCAGACCTGGCCGACTACGAGCGCAGTCTCCTGCTGCGCCGGGCCGAGTCCCGCGCCGACTTCTCGGCGGACGACGCGAAGGCATTGCAACGGGCGCGAAAGGCCCACGTGGCGCTAGAGAAGGCACTGCGACTTATCGGCGACTGAGGAATAGCCGATAGCCGATAGCCGATAGCCGATAGCCGATAGCCGATAGCCGATAGCCGATAGCCGATAGCCGATAGCCGATAGCTGATAGCTGATAGCCGGGGGCCGGTTTCGGGTTGCTGCCTCCTGCCCCGGCCTCCTGCCTCCTGCCTCCTGCCTCCTGCCTCCTGCCTCCTGCCTACTTACTCGCCCGCCGCGTCGCCACGTCGAAGATCACCGCTGCCGCCAGCACCGCGCCGCGCACGATGTACTGGTAGGAGATGTCTACGTTCATCAGGTTCATG
>CAIXLU010000216.1 GCA_903920315.1 uncultured Oscillochloris sp. | reverse complement strand
CCTTGTCGCAAAGCGACAAGGGCACCTGCTGCGCCCTACGGCGGCGGCGTCACGACATCACCATACCGCCATCAATCGCGAGGGTCTGTCCGGTGATATAGGCGGCGGCGTCAGAGGCAAGAAAGCAGGCCAGCGCAGCAACCTCCTCGGGTTGGCCAAGGCGACCGAGGGGGATATTCTCTAGGATGGCCTTGCGGGTTGCGTCGCCGAGGATGCTGGTCATCTCGGTATCAATGAACCCGGGGGCGATAGCATTGACGGTGATGTTGCGCGGGGCCATCTCGCGGGCAGTAGACTTGGTGAAACCGATGATACCGGCCTTGGCGGCGGCATAGTTGGCCTGGCCCGCGTTGCCAATCAGACCAATCACCGAACTGATATTAATAATCCGCCCGCCGCGCTGTTTGCTCATAGGCCGAAACGCAGCCTTGGTACAGAGGAAAACCCCGCGCAGGTTGATGCTAATCACCTGATCGAAGTCGTCCTCTTTCATCCGCAGCAGCAAGGTATCGCGGGTAATCCCGGCGTTATTCACCAGCACATCGAGGCGCCCGTGGGTGTCGAGGGTCGTTTTGAAGAGGCGCTCAACATCGGCGGCCTGACTCACATCGGCCTGAATGGCCTGGGCATTGCCGCCGGTTGCCGTGATTGCGGCCACGGCATCTTCAGCGGCGGCGCTATTGCCACGGTAGTTGATCACCGTCGTCGCACCGGCATTGGCGAGGGCCAGGGCAATTGCCCGACCGATACCGCGCCCGCCCCCGGTGACCAGGGCGACGCGGCCTGTGAGATCAATCTTCATAGGTCCTCTGTTAACGAGTCATGACTCAGCGATATCGAAGAGGGTCTGGCCATCAATGGCGACGATAGTGCGCTTGTTGGATGCAGCCTTGAGGGTATCGGGGGTAAACTCGGTAGAGGTAATCACAAGGCCCTTGGTGATCTCGCGGCGGCGCATATCTTGAATCAGGCTTTCAAGCGTGCCGGGGCGCACCTTATCGGCCACCGAGAGCCGCATCATATAGAGTTCGCCATTGTAGGTCATCTCGATATCGAGGTGCTTGTCTTTATCGGTGAAGCGGTAGTCCTTAAACTCAAAGCCCTTCTTTTTATAGACGGCTGAGACATAAGAACCAAGCTGAGGCAGCGAGAGACCGCGCAGATCATCGAGGGTGCGGATAACGCCGGGGCGCTCCAGGCGTCCGCCGCGATCCTCAACTTCTTTGCTGAGATCACGGTTGCGCTGCTCGGTGCGCCCGGCCATCACCGTACCAAAGGCAGGGAAGGGGACAATGGCGAAAATCGAGTAGGTGCAGTAATAGAGGAGCAACGAGCCAAACGTGGCCAGTTCGGTCGTCTTATCGGCGATCGGCAACATCGGCATCTGGACGATGCCGTGGCTGCCAAGGTACCCGTAGGCAGCCACGGCAATCAGGCCGAAAAGAAAACCCGCGAAACCAAGCACCAAGCCGTGGGCCAGGTAGTTATCCTTGATGCGCCGACCGAGGTAGAGTCCTGCCATCACCGGGACGACCCCGGCGAGAATTTGAACAATACCATTGGCCAGAAAAAGCCCACACCAAGCGACGGACATCGCCAGGGCAATG
Organism: uncultured Oscillochloris sp.; assembly: GCA_903920315.1. Taxonomy (GTDB): domain Bacteria; phylum Chloroflexota; class Chloroflexia; order Chloroflexales; family Chloroflexaceae; genus Oscillochloris. The sequence continues at coordinate 486 of CAIXLU010000216.1, read as the reverse complement.
AGCAGAGTCTCGCCCCAGTTCACCTGAGAGAGGGATGTGATAGCACGCTGGATCAGTGGTGGCTGCGGTACGCCGGGATTCTTCTCGCCGCGCTGCTCGGGGGTGGTGTCCACACTCATTCTACACAGGCTCCCATGTGATTCGATTGCGGGGCATTATAACACGGCAGAGCCAACCCCTATCCCTTCAGGAATTGCGCTACCGCGCTATTCACCTCTAGCGGCGCTTCCTCTTGCACAAAATGTCCAGCCGAGGCGAGCCTGACGACCGTCGCCTTGGGAAACAGCGACTCCCAGCGCGCCAGTTCTTGACGCCGAAATGCGATGTCTTTCATTCCCCAGATAATCAGCGTTGGCAGTTGCTGTAACGCACTCCGTTGCTTCCACAGGTCGTCTAGCCACGGCGTAGCGCCAACGATTTGTTTTGGGAACACCATGCAGCCCGTTCGATCCACTGGCTGGGCAAGGGGGCGAAGGTAGTGCTGAT
>CAIXLU010000215.1 GCA_903920315.1 uncultured Oscillochloris sp. | reverse complement strand
GGGCTCATACAGCCCGCTTCAGCGGGCTTCGTTGAATCTAGCCGAGGGCTTCAGCCCGACGGCGGTCGGTGCCGAACAGCGTGCCTTTTGCGGTAGTGCGCACAGAGACACAAAGGCTTTGTGTCTCTGTGCCTTTGTGGTGACTATTCATAGGCACATTTTGCTATGCACAACCAATGGAACCCCGAGGACGCCGCACGATTTCCCGGCGACCTGGGCCAATGCGTGTACGCCTCGCGGCTGCTCGGCGCAGACCCGGATCTTGTTCTGCACGGTGGCGGCAATACGTCGGTGAAGATCGCACGGTCTACTATTTTTGGTGAACCCGAGGCGCTGCTTTACGTGAAGGGCAGTGGCTCTGATCTGGCGACGGTCGAGGCGAAGGATTTTGCGCCGGTACGTCTGGATCACCTGCGCCGTCTGACCACATTGGAGACTCTTTCTGATAGTCAGTGGCTCAACGAGTTGCGCGGCAGTGTGGCTGACGCTTCCGCTCCCCCGGTTTCGGTTGAGGCGATGTTGCACGCGCTTCTACCGGCGAAGTATGTTTTCCATACGCACTCCGATGCGGTGCTGGCGATGACCAATACCCCCAGCGGCGCGGAGCGTATCCGTGCGATTTACGGGGAGAGCGTGGTAATCGTTCCCTACGTCCGACCGGGCTTCCCGGTAGCGAAACGCTGCGCGGCGATCTTTCAGGCTGAACTTTCCGAGCGCACAACCGGCGTCGTGCTGCTGCGCCACGGCCTGTTTAGCTTTGGCGAAACGGCCCAGGCCGCCTACGACCAGATGATCAGCCTGGTGAATCAGGCCGAGGCATACCTGGCCAGTTACCCCGTTCCCAACGCGCCGGTGGACGAGCCCGACCCGCAGCGTGCGCTGCGTCAGGAGCTTGCCGATCTGCGTCAGGCAATCTCTACGGCTGCCGGTGCGCCTATGATCCTGTCCAGCCACGAGGATGCGCAATCCCTGCGCTTCGCCCAGCGCCCGGATCTCGCCGTGATTTCGCAGCAAGGCCCAGCTACTCCCGATCACGTCATCCGTACCAAACGTGTGCCGATGCTTGGTCGTGATGTGGCCGCGTTTCGTGCTGAGTACGAGGCATATTTTCAGGAACATCAGGCCCGCGCCAGCTTCGCCCTCACCATGCTCGACCCAGCCCCGCGAGTTATTCTCGACCCGGCCTTGGGTATGGTTGCAGTGGGACGCAGCGCTCAGGAGGCGCGCATCTCCAGTGACATTTATCGTCACACAATGGCGATCATTGAGCAGGCCACGGCTCTGGAGTCCTACCAATCCGAGTCCACCGCCGAGGTCTTCGACTTCGAGTATTGGGAACTGGAGCAGGCCAAGCTCGCACGTCTGGGTCGCCCGCCCGTATTCACCGGCGAGATTGGCCTTGTCACAGGGGCGGCATCCGGCATCGGCAAAGCGTGCGTCGAATCGCTGTTGGCCCGTGGCGCGGCGGTCGTCGGCCTCGACATCAACCCGGCCATTGAGCAGCTTTTCAACCGTCCCGACTTCTTGGGTGTGCGCTGCGATGTCACCAGCGAGGAGCAGCTTATTGCGGCCCTAGAGCGCACCGCCCGCGCCTTCGGCGGCCTGGATATGCTCATCCTCAACGCCGGCATCTTCCCGCCATCCCGGCGTATCGAGAACATGCCCACCGCTGAGTGGCGCAGGACGATGACCATCAACCTGGACGCGAATCTGATCCTCATGCGCGAGGCCCACGTTCTGCTCAAGCGTGCGCCGCGTGGCGGGCGAATCGCGATTATTGGCTCGAAGAACGTCCCCGCGCCAGGGCCAGGAGCCGGAGCCTATTCGGCATCCAAGGCAGCACTCAACCAGCTTGCACGGGTTGTCGCCCTGGAGTGGGGCCAAGACAGAATCAGAGTCAACTCCCTGCACCCTAACGCCGTCTTCGACACCGGCCTCTGGACAGAAGAAGTCCTCCAGGCCCGGGCCAAAAACTACGGCCTAACCGTCGAGCAGTACAAAACCAACAACGTCCTGCGGGTTGAAGTCACCAGCCGCGATGTTGCCGAGCTTGCCGCCGAGATGTGCGGCCCGCTGTTCGCCAAAACCACCGCCTCCCAGGTACCGGTTGACGGTGGCAACGAGCGGGTGATTTAGGACGATTGTGGATTGTGGATTGTGGATTGTGGATTGCGGAAGTGTTATAGTGTAGGGGTGGATTGCAATCCACAATCCACAATCCACAATCCACAATCCACAATCCGCACCGAGGTTCCGATGAAGCTCTCACCTGAGAAGATCGAATTGCTCTCTGCCGCTATCGTTGATCAGCTCGCCGAGATTGATGGCGTCCTCTTCCAGGGCGGCGATAGCGATCTGCGCCTGGCGGTCAACGAGATCATCACCGATGAGTTGATGATCGAGGAGCGGCTCGATGCCGAGATCCATAAGATGCTCCAGGCGTACAAATACGAAATCACGATGGGTCGCCTGAACTACGATGAACTCTACCGCAAGATGCGCTTACGCATGATCAGTGAGCGCAAAATAATTCTGTAGGCGGGGTCACAGGTTCCCGTCACTCAGCGTCACGCCGGTTGTTGTCACCGTTTTGTTGCCTGCACCGGCATTGGCATTC
>CAIXLU010000214.1 GCA_903920315.1 uncultured Oscillochloris sp. | reverse complement strand
CCGGCGGGGCGTCTCTCCCCCCGGCGGGGACGGAGACGCCCCGCCGGGGCGTCTCTACGCTGATCACCCCCGTGCGACCTGTACGTGGGTGTCTCCCGCCAGCATGCTCAGCACCGTGGTGACGACCGAGATCACCAAGCCACCGAAGAAGGCCGGCCAGAATCCGTAGACGTGAAACTGAATGTTGAGCTGGTCGGCCATGGCCGAGGTGAGTCCGAGCATGGCGGCATTGATCACCAGGCCAAACAGCCCCAGGGTGAGCAGCACCAGAGGGCAGGTGAGCATATAGATCAGCGGGCGCAGCAGGGCGTTGAGCAACCCGAAGACCAGAGCCACCACGCCGATCTGCCAGCCCGGCCCGCTGAATTCGATTCCTGGCACCAGCCAGGTGGCAGCGAAGATCGCCAAGCTGCTGATCAGCCAGCGCAGCAGCAACTGAGGTAGGGGTGGGCGCTGTCCAAATGGCGGGACTGGTTGGTTTCGCATAGGTACCTCCGCTGTCGCCGTCGGGCTAAGGCCCGTGGCTACAAGCTACAAGGCCCGCTTCGCGGGCTGCTGGCCGCGCAGGCGGCCCTTCACTTCTATGATACTATAGCCGCCGGTCGGGCGTAAGCGCCCAACCGGCGGCTATCGTAGTGAATCGTCCTGGGGTGCAGCCCCAGACCCCCACCGGCAGGTGACTTTTATGGCACAGAACACCCAGGCTCTTTTTGCGAAGGTGGCCCGCAACGCCGAAGCCGATGGCAAGGCGGCTTACTTTCGGCTGCACCGCCACCGCTTCGCCGCCATGCTCGGGGCAATCTCGGCCCCACGCGGGGCCAGTGTGCTGGAGGTAGGTGTTACCCCTGGCCACTTCACCGAGTTGCTTGTCCAGTCGGGCTATCGGGTTAGCGGGGCCGATCTCGACCCGTTCACCCGCAAGGCGCTCTGGGAGAGGCTGGGGGTCGAGGTGCGCCAGGTTCACCTGGAGCGCGAGCCCATTCCCTTCCCCGATGAATCGTTCGATCAGGTGGTTTTCTCCGAGGTGATCGAACACCTCGTCTACTCGCCGCTGCCGGTGCTGCGCGAGTTCCGGCGTGTGCTGCGACCGGGCGGGCGGCTGCTGATCACCACACCGAACGAACTCTACTTCAAAAGCCGCATGCGCAGCATCCTGCGTATGCTGCTCTGGCAGAGCCTCCTCACCCGCGACGAATTTCGCCACCAGATGCGACTGGAGGGCGAGCAGCGCTACACGACCCATAGCCGTACCTACACCATGAGCGAGCTGAGTTGGCTGGTCGAGCAGGCCGGGTTCCGGGTGCTGCGCCGCCAGTACGAAGCTCCCTGGGAGCGTGTCGGCCTAGAGACCGGGCGTCTGCGCACCCACCCCCTGCGCGTGCTGGTCAAGGGCGCGTTCTACGCCCTGACCACGATCCTCCCACCGACCCGCTCGATGCTGCTGGTGGTTGGCGAGAAATAGATGGTATAATCCCCGTGCGGGCCGCTAGCTCAACGGTTAGAGCAATCGGCTCATAACCGAACGGTTCTGGGTTCGAATCCCGGGCGGCCCACCACAAGATTGCAGATTGTAGATTGCAGATTGCAGATAAGGCTCTGTCAGCCAATCTACAATCTATAATCTGCAATCTGCAATCGTATTATGAACCACCCTCCCCTCTCCGTCATCATCCCCACCTGGAACGCGCTGCGCTTTCTCCCCGCCTGTCTGATCGCTCTGCGCGCCCAACTTGGCCCGCAGGACGAGATCGTGTTGGTAGACAACCGCTCCCGTGACCGGGCCGGGGACTGGGCACGTGTCTACGCGCCCGATGTGCGGGTGATGAGCTTGGCGCAGAACCTGGGCTTTGCCGGGGGGACAAACGCGGGCATCGCCGCCGCTAGGGGCGAACTACTGCTGCTGATCAACGATGACGCGATGGCCGAGCCAGGTTGCGTGGACGCCCTCTGGGCGGCCCTGCGCGACTCGCCGCAGGCCGGGATCGCCGCCGGGGTGCTGGTCTTCAGCCGCCACCCCGAGATTGTCGCTTCGGCGGGTATTCGCTTCCAGGGTGATGGTGTCGCCACCGACCTGTACCAGGGCACGCCGATGGCCGAACTGCCCACCGAGCCAGTGGAGATCTTCGGGGCCAGCGGCGGTTTGGCCCTGCTGCGCCGCGAGTTGCTGGATGACTGTGGCCCATTCGCCGGGGAGTTTTTCAACTACCTGGAGGACGCCGATCTAGCCTGGCGGGCGCGGCTACGCGGCTGGGGCGCACGGCTGGCACCGGGGGCACGGGCGCGCCACGTCTACTCGGCCACGAGCGGGCAGGGCAGCCCCTTCAAACAGCGGCTGCTCGGTCGTAACCGGCTGCGCCTGATCGTGCGCTGCCTGCCCGCACCTATTCTGCGCGACTGTCTGCCCTCTATCCTGCGCTACGACCTGCTGGCAACCGCCTACGGGCTGCTGCGCGGCCATCCAGCCATCGCCGCCGGGCGCATGGACGCTCTGCGTGAACTGCCCGCCCTCGTGACCCAGCGCCGCCATATCCAGGCCGGTCGCACCGCCACGCTCGACAATCTGGCCGCTTGGGTCGAAGCCGCGCCATCGCCGCTGGCAGCCCTGCGCACCCAGCGGCGGCTAACGGCCCTGCTGGGAGATTAAGAGAGCTATTCAATCATTTCGTGCAGGATGCGTTCCAGTTCGACGCAGTGGCGTTGCCAGGAGTAACCGGCCACTACGCGCTCACGAGCGCGCCTGCCCATAGCGCGGGCGGCGGCGGGGTCTTCTAGCACGCGGGCAATGGCAGCGGCGAGGGCGGCCACATCGCCCTCGGGGTAGAGGGCACCCTCCATCCCGTCGCGGATCACCGTGCGCAGCGGCGAGATGTCGGTGGTGACGACGGGCAACCCGGCAGCCATATACTCATAGATTTTCAGTGGCGACCAGAAGAATCCTGCGGCGCGCAGGGCCGGATGCGGCGCAGTGGTGAATGGGGCCACGCCGAGATCGGCCTTGGCCAGTTCGACGGGTATCTGGGCGTAGGGAATGGCCCCCAAAAAGCGGAAGCGTCCTGGCCGACGGGCGGCCAGGGATTCGGCAGCGGCGCGCTCCGGCCCGTCACCGATCAGGGTCATCTGGAGATTATGGCCCGCTTCCATAAGTTGTAGCGCCGCACGCACGCCATCCGTGACCCCGTGCCATGCCCGAAAAGACCCCATAAAGACCACATTCGGTGGCCGCAGTCTGCCATCCAGATCGGCGTGATCCGCCGGGCTGAAGCGGTCTACATCAGCACCCCAGGGCAACTCAACAATCTTATGGCGGGGGATACTGGCGGGCACGGTGGTGTGTAGCGGAGTGACGATGCGGGCAGCCCATCGGCACTGGAGTTCGGCATAACGACGCATCGGGCCACCGAGAGTATCGTCAATCCGGCGCTTGCGCACCTCGGGCGGATCAACGATGAGAGCGTTGACTTCGAGCAAACTAGGCAGACCAAGGTAGCGGGCGGCGATCAAGCCCGCGCCGGCAAAATTATAGTAGCGCTCAATGAGTGCGTCGGGGCGGATGGATCGGGCCAGACGCAGCACCGGCCACGTGTCGAGGATACTCAGAGCCTTGGGGGTGCGCCGCTGATGGAGCAGAAACCCGTCGCACGGGCGGGGCGTTGGATCATCACCGGAAGCCACCAGATGCACCTCGTGGCCGAGACGGGCCAAGCCACGGGCAACCTCGTAAGCGTGGGTGCTGCCGCCGAGCGCACCCGGGACGGGGATGCCTGCGGCGACGTAGAGGAGTCTCATTGCGGAGTGCGGAGTGCGGAGTGCAGAGTGCGGAGTGCGGAGTGCGGAGTGCCGCTCAATCTACAATCTACAATCTGCAATCTGCAATGTTAAAGGCGCTCGTAGCGCTCAAGATCCATAGTCAGAGCCAGAGCACCAGGAGCAGATTTCTTGACAAGGCCGATAGTGCGCTCAACTTGATTATCCTCAATACCAACAAGCAATGTCGTATTGCCACGGCGAAGGAAGCCACCAGTAGTAGCCAGCCGCGTAACCCGTAGCCCCTGTTCGACCAGGGCATCAACGGTACTATCGGCCTGAGTGTCCTCTGTCACAAAAATCAGCAGCTTCATCAGGAAAAACCTCCACAAAGAGATCCGCTCCCCTGGCCGCATTATACGTTCGGCGGGCGCGAGCGTCAATGCAGTAGCGGGTTTGAAGGAATTCACCGCCGATCCGCCCTCACCCCCCAGCCCCCTCTCCCAGAACGGGAGAGGGGGAGTCGAACGCGCTCTGGTGCGGAATCTTCCCTCTCCCCCGGTGGGAGAGGGGCAGGGGTGAGGGGGCACGGTCAGCACGAGATCAGCTTATTTGTTGGTGCTAGAACTTTCTTTCGGGTCTGCGAAATACAAGCCAGATCCAAAGTGGATAGATGGTAATCGGCAGGAAGATGGCAGCCGTGAGCGTGGAGATCTCAAGCACGGCCCCGAACTGGCGCTGGGCGTGGTCGAGGGCCGCGAATGGCGAGACCAAGGGCCACGTCACCAGATACAGCCCAGCAAAGGTGGGGTTGTCGAGCCGAGCGGCCAACAGGCGGGCCAGCAGACGTGCCAGCAGTAGAGCCTCTGCCCCCCCGGCCACCCACGCCAATAACTGTGCCAGAATCACGGCGCGTGCTGGCATCCTTTCCAAGCAATTATTCGTCATACGAGGTGTAGTAGTATCGCAACCGGCGTGAAGATGACGCCAGCCGTGCCTATCTGAGACTTTTGCACTATGGTAATTATCGGGCGTTTCTGGTACACTGAGAGCGTTGAGGTAGTCAATTCATAGAAGTAGCCTCAGGAAACCCGCCCGTTTACGGGTGGGAGGAATGAGGCTTGTGCGGCCTCTATCCCTGGTAGGTGTTCGCCTCCGCGCCGCTTGCAGCGGCGTGGGGCACCACGTTCGTGTGCTCTACTGTCCGTGTGCGAAGGCACAATTCGGGGCAATG
>CAIXLU010000213.1 GCA_903920315.1 uncultured Oscillochloris sp. | reverse complement strand
GTTGCTCAACAGTTCGCTAATGACTTTTTTTCTTCAGCAGACGGGGACGGATCTGCGCGGCGGGTATTTTCGTATGAAGACGGCGTACCTCAACCCCTTTCCTCTGCCGCCTATCACCTTCACCACCCCCGACTCCGAGCGTGCTGCCCTGAGCGATGAGGGCGCGGCCATGTACACGGCGGGTAGACTCAACGCACTACTGGCCTTCTGCAAGGCCCGACTGGCGGCAGAGCCAGAACAGAGCGACGTCGTTCACGATGTACTGGCCCACCTCGCCGAGCAGATGAGTGATCTGCATAAGCAGCGTCAGAGCGCCTTGGAAGATCTGATGCTCGACCTAGAGGGCGTGCTGGCACCAGGCCAACTCGCGCAGATTGGTCGGCTCTACACCCCGCCGCGCCCACCGAAGGACGACGACAAGGACGTTGCGGCAAAGCAAGCGACGTACAAGGCAACCCTCGCTACTGCCCAATCCCAACTCGGCGACTTGGCAACCAGCCGCCTGGAGCTACGAGCTGACATCGGCGCGATGAGCGAAACCCAGTGGAAATGGCTGCTCAAAGAGCGCCTAAAAAACAAGCTGGGCAGTATGGCCGATCTCGTGAAGGTTTACCGCACCCGTCAGCCAGCTATCGCCGCCCTCGACGCCCGCATCGCCGCCACCGACCGGCTGATTGACCAGATCGTCTATGCCCTCTATGGCCTGACCGACCAAGAGGTTGCGCTGGTGGAGGGGCAGCCAGCGATGTGAAATACCCAAGGCTAAAGCTCTTGGGCTTTACGGGCTAGGATTGTAAGGCGCTCTGATGCGCTGTACCTGAAACCTGGAACCTGAAACCTGGCCTATTGCGTATATAATGGTCAATGTCGGTAATCGCTACCTGCAAGAGTGAGCGGAGTGCGATGTCTCACACCGAACCTAAGCCCAGCGCATCATCCGGTCACGACGCCTCCTCCAATACCTCCCGTTTGTTGTATCGCTACCTCGGCAACGATCTGGCCGACCGGCTGCTCAGCGATACCGTGCAAGACCACGACCGCTTCGCCGCTGCCAGTCAGCTCGCCAGCGCCCGCTACGCCCTCAGCACCTACCTTCCGCGCCGTCTGCTCGACCGCCAGTGTGCCGGGGTGACATCTCAGCCCTGGCTGGAGTGGGTTGAGGGTACCCTGCTCTTCACCGACGTAAGCGGCTCAACTGCCCTTGCCGAGCGGCTCTCGTCCCTTGGGCGCGAGGGTATCGAGATCGTCACCGATACCCTCAACAGCTACTTCGGCACGATGATCCAGATCATTCAGCAGGCGGGCGGCGATCTGCTGACATTCGGCGGCGATGCCCTGCTGGTACTTTTTGAGGGCAGGGATCATACCTACGCCGCGACGGCGACGGCCCTTGATCTGTTGCGCGAGCTGAGCGATTTTCAGCGCCATGTACCCGGTATCGGCACGTTTCCCCTGAGCATGCATATCGGTGTGGCCCGTGGCAGGGTGGCGCTGGTGAGCGCCGGTCAGCCCCAGGCTCTGCGCTATAGCGCTATGGGCCACACGGTAAATGCTGTTGCGCAGGCTGAAGGCTACGGTGGGCGCGCCGAACTGGTTCTCGATCCACAAGCATGGGCCACGGTCTCCGCCGATGCGGTGGGCGAGGAGGTGGCCAAGGGTTATATGCGTGTGCGTGACCTGCGAGCCACCGCGCCGATCACTGCCCCTCCTGACGATGTCCCCCTGGTTGGGTTTGATCTGTCCTCTTTCGTGGAACTTGCCGCGCAGATTGATCGCATCAGTCCCTACCTGCCGCCCAGCCTTGTGGAGCGCATCCTGGCCGACCCGCAACGCCCGGTGGTTGAGGCAGATCTACGCCCCGTGACGGTACTCTTCGCCCAGGTACTTGGCCTTGGGGCGCTCGTAGAAAACCTGCCGCCTGATCGCGCCGCTGCGGTGGTGGATGCCTTTCTGCGCCCGATCCAGGCCGCTGTGCAGCACTATGGCGGCTTTGTCAATAAGCTCGATCTGGCCGATGAGGGCGATAAACTCCTCGCGGTTTTTGGTGCCCCCATCGCCTACGAGGATCATGCCGAGCGAGCTGCTCGCGCCGCACTGGCCATGCAATTGGAGATTGCAGATTGTAGATTGCAGATTGATGCCCTGCTCACTGCCGAATCCGGCCCTGATCGGCTATCGGCTATCGGCAATCTCCAATCTCCAATCTCCAATCTCCAATTACGCATCGGCCTGAACACCGGCAATGTCTTCGCCGGGAATGTGGGTACCGCCGAGCGCAAAGAGTACACCGTGATGGGCGATGCGGTGAATGTTGCGGCGCGGGTGATGGTGAATACCGCATGGGGCGAGGTGCGCTGCGCAGCCGCAACGGCGGATCTAATCGGCCACGCCCTTATCTGCGATGACCCGCAGATGGTGATGGTGAAGGGTAAGGCTGATCCGCTGAAGTTGCTGCGGCTCACCGGTGAGATTGCCCCGGATCAAGATGACTCCGCTCCCGACTCCCCGCTCATTGGTCGGGCCGAGGAGTTGGCATGGCTGTGCATGCATGTGGCGACTGCTCACGCGGGTGTCGGGCATGCCGTGCGCGTGAGCGGCGATGCAGGCATTGGGAAGAGCCGTCTGGCTGCAGCTCTGATTGATATGAGTCCAGACCTGCGAGTTGTCCCGGTGCGCTGCCTCTCGTTTCATAACAACACACCCTACGTCCCGTGGGGCGAGGTTCTGCGCGATCTCTGCGGGATCGCCGCCGAGGATGGTGCCGAGGTGCGGGCCACAAAGCTCGCTGCGGCCCTAGACGCTGCTAACATCTCCTCCTCCGACTGGATGTCGCTGATGGCCGAGCTTGTGCGGATTGAGCATGAGGATACCTCAATCGTTCGCGCCCTCGACCCGCAGCAGCGTCAGTCTCGCCGATTCGAGATCATCACGGATCTCATCCGGGCCACTGCCCGCGCTGAAGGTGGTCTGCTCGTCCTCTTTGATAATTTGCACTGGGCCGATCAGGTTTCCCTTGATCTCTGGCAATATGTGGCCTCTGCGATAAGCACCGCGCCGGTGCTGCTGCTCGGCCTGCATCGGGATCGGCTTAACTGGGGCGGTGGTGTGCAGGGCGACGGTGCCGCCGAGTGGGATCTGGGCGACTTGTCCGCCGATGATTGCGCCGCCCTGCTGGAGAGTCAGCTTGGCGCAACTATCATCGCCAATGAGGTGCGCAGCCAGATCGTTGCCCGTGCCGCCGGTAACCCGCTCTTTTTAGAGGAACTGCTGCACGCCGTACGGAGCAGTGGTGCCAACCTCGACACCCTGCCCGACAGTCTGAGCGGCCTGCTCCTCGCCCGTATTGATCGCCTTGATGAACGCTCGCGCTCCATCCTGCGTATCGCCTCCGTCATCGGTCAGCGCTTCCCGGTGGGCGTACTCCAGTCAATACAGACGGATGCGCAGTCTACTATTCTTAGCCATCTCGCCAACCTCGACGCCCAGGAACTCACCAGCACTGAGCGCGAGGTACCCGAGCGGGTGTGTCTCTTCCGCCACGGCTTGATGCAGGAAGTGGTCTACCAAAGCCTGCTCTACGCCCGACGGCGCGAGTTGCACCGCCGGATTGGTGAGTATCTGGAACTGCGCAACCGCGACGATCTGGCGCAGGTGCGGGCCGAGTATGGTGGTGATGGAAAAAACTACCTCGTACAGATCGGTCGTAACGGGTCGGTACTGAACCGAGCGGCGCGGGGCAATGGCACCGCGATCTTTCTGCTTGCCCACCATTACCGCCACAGCGATACGCCCGAACGAGCGGTGCCTTACCTGCTGCTCTCGGGACATATCGCCCGCGACGATTACGCCAACGAGCAGGCCATCGAGTCGTACCGCTGGGCTTTGGAGGCATTGGCCGCACATCCCAACAGCCCACGGGCGTGGGAGGCCCGCGAAGCTCTCGGTGATGTTCTCTGCACCCTGGGCCGCTATGATGAGGCGCAGCACGAGTATGCCACTCTATTGGCAGGGAATCCCACCCCCCTGTCTCCCGCCTCCTGCCTCCCGTCTCC
>CAIXLU010000212.1 GCA_903920315.1 uncultured Oscillochloris sp. | reverse complement strand
GGAGCTGACGGTGCGGGCGCGGCGCAAGGCACTGAACATTCTGCCTACCTTCCATCGCGTAGATACCTGCGCCGCCGAGTTTCCGGCCTTTACGCCCTATCTCTACTCTAGCTACGAGAGCGAGAGCGAGGCCGATCCCACCGACCGCAAGAAGGTGCTGATTCTCGGCAGCGGCCCCAACCGCATCGGCCAGGGCATCGAGTTTGACTACTGCTGTTGCCACGCCGTCTTCGGCCTGCGCGACATGGGTTTTGAGACGATCATGGTTAACTGTAACCCTGAAACCGTCTCGACCGACTACGATACCGCCGACCGGCTCTACTTCGAGCCGCTAACTCTCGAAGACGTGCTGAACGTCGTAGATGTGGAACGGCCAGACGGTGTATTGGTGCAATTTGGCGGACAGACTCCGCTCAAGCTGGCCCGCGCCTTAGAAGCGGCTGGCGTCCCGATCTGGGGCACCCCGCCTGAGGCCATTGATCTCGCCGAAGACCGCGACCGCTTCGGTGCCCTGCTGGATCGACTCGGCATCCCGGCACCGGCCCACGGCAGCGCCACCTCCTGGCCCGAGGCCCGCGCCGCCGCCGAGCTGATCGGCTACCCGGTGGTGGTGCGCCCCTCTTACGTGCTGGGCGGTCGGGCGATGGCCATCGTTTACGACGAAACCAGCCTGGAACGCTACATGCGTGAGGCCGTGGACGCCTCGCCCGAACACCCCATCCTGATTGACCGCTTCCTTGAGGATGCGTTTGAGATGGACGTGGACGCCGTGAGCGATGGCAAAACCGTCGCCATCGCCGGGATTATGGAGCAGATTGAACTGGCAGGCGTGCATAGCGGCGACAGCGCCTGCGTCATCCCAACCTACATGGTGGCCCCCGAGCATGTGGAAACGATGCGCCGCCACACCGAGCATATGGCCCGCGAGCTGGGCGTCATCGGCCTGATGAATGTTCAGTACGCCATGAAAGATGGCATCGTCTACGTGCTGGAGGTGAACCCACGGGCCTCGCGCACCATCCCCTTCGTCGCCAAGGCCACCGGCGTGCCTTGGGCGCAGATCGCTGTCAAGGCGGTGGCCGGGGCAGAATTGCAGATTGCAGAGGGCAGATTGCAGCTCAGCATTGAGGGCAATCAGCAATCGGCATCCTACAATCTGCACATCGAGCAGGCAGGTACATTCCACGTCAAAGAGGTGGTGCTGCCCTGGGCACGCTTCCAGGGCGTAGACACTCTGCTCGGGCCGGAGATGAAGTCTACCGGCGAGGCGATGGGCAGCGGAGCCAGTTTCGGCGAGGCGTTCGCCAAGGCACTGCTAGGCTGCGGCCAGCACCTGCCCCTGAGCGGCAATGCCTTCCTCAGCGTCAACGACCGCGACAAGGACAACCTCGTCCCCATTGCCCGCGACCTGGCGGATCTCGGCTTTACCCTGCTGGCCACCGGCGGCACGGCTGCCTTCCTGCGCGCCGCTGGCCTCGCCATTACGTCAATCTACAAGGTGAACGAGGGTCGTCCCAATGCGGTAGACTACGTGAAGAATGGGCAGATCACCCTGATCGTCAACACGCCCTTGGGCAAGGCCAGTTTCTTTGACGAAGTCGCCATCCGCCGCGCCGCCATCCACTACGGCATCCCCAGCCTGACCACGCTCTCAGGCGCGGCCGCCGCCGTACAGGCCATCCGCGCTCTGCGCGACGATGTCTGGACGGTGGAGAGTCTTCAGGAGCGGGCCGCCGCCCGCCCCTAAGCCCCCGCTATACCATACTCGTGAGAGGTACCACGGTGACAACCCCATCAACCAACGACATCACGTTTTTTCAGCAGGAGCTAGCCAGACGACGAGACGAACTGGTGGTGATGATTGACGCCGAGATCGTCCGTAGCAGCATGAGCTTCGCCCTGCTCTCCGCCGAGCAGCGTAGCCGTGTAGAGCGCGCCCTCGTTGATGCGCTGGTTGCCGCCCTTGATCAGCAGAGTATCGCCCCGCTACAGGCGATCCTCGAATCCGACCTACTCTCTCCCGACCGGCCCTTCGCCGATACACAGCAGATCTTCTCTTTCGTCCGCCGGTCGGTGCTGCACCTGCTACGCCCCCAGATTGTGGCTCGCCCTGACGCGGGAGTGACGCTGATGGATCGCCTTAGCGATCTGATCGGGGCCGCCCGTGAGGTCGAGGCAAACTGGCATTTTCAGAAAATCCAGCGTCGTGCTGATGCGCAGGCAGAGGAGTTGCGTGCGGCCCTGTATCGTATGGAGCAGAGTTTTACAACTTCGCCCCTCGCCAATATCGAGGCAGATACCCGTGGGATTATCAACCGCTGGAACCGCGCCGCCGAGCAAATCTTTGGCTGGAGTACCGAGGAGGCGCTCGGCAAGAATGTGATCGAGCTGCTGGTGCCGAACCTGGCTCGTGAGCAGGTGGATCATGTGGTTGGCGCTCTTTTGAGCGGAACCGCTACCAATAGCCGCAACGAGAATATCACCAAGAGCGGGCGGCTGATTACCTGCCAATGGTACAACGCTATCCTCTACGATGCCGACGGAACTGTGACAGGGTGGCTCTCACAGACTGAGGACATCACCGAGGAACTGCGCGTCGATCATGATCGCGTGGAGCTACAGGAGCAGGTGATCGTCGCCCAGCAGGTCGCCCTCCGCGAGCTGAGTACGCCGATTATTCCCATCGGCGATGGCGTGGTGGCTATGCCCCTGATTGGCACGATTGATAGCAACCGCGCCCAACTGGTCATCGAGACCTTGCTTGAGGGTGTGGCCGCGAGCCGCGCTAAATCAGCAATTCTCGATATTACCGGCGTACAGGTGGTTGATACCCAGGTGGCCAACGCGCTCTTGCTCGCTGCCCAGGCGGTCAATCTTCTCGGCGCTCAGGTGATTATTACCGGTATTCGCCCTGAAGTTGCTCAGACGCTGGTTGGTCTTGGTCTTGATCTCAGCGGGATCAAGACTCTGGCTACTCTCCAGGCCGGTATTGCCTACGCTCTCAAGGACGCCCGTCGCTAGAGACGCCCCGGCGGGGCGTCTCTACATTACTGGGTTGCGCAACACCCCGATCCCGTCAATCTCAGCCTCCAGTATATCGCCCGATGCCAGCCAGCGCTGCGGCGTTTTGCCCATGCCCACACCCGAGGGTGTGCCGGTGGCAATAATGTCGCCCGGCGAGAGGCGCATGCCCCGCGTGAGCGTGGCGATGATCGTCGGGATGTCGAAGATCATGTCTCCCGTGTACGAGTCTTGCATCGTCTCACCGTTTAGGCGCAGCCGCAGGCCAAGGGCGTGAGGATCGGGAATCTCATCAGCAGTGACGATCCACGGCCCCATGGGCGCGGCACCCTCCAGGCTTTTGCTGAAGAAGAACTGCTGGTGCCGGGCCTGGAGGTCGCGTGCCGACACGTCATTAATGATTGTGTAGCCGAAGATCGTACCCAGGGCGTCCTCGCGGGAGACGTTGCGCCCGCCGCGCCCGATCACAAAGGCCAACTCGGCCTCCCAGTCGCGCTGCGATGATAGCTCAGGCATCAGCGGGATGACCGCGCCAGGATGGTTGATCGCGCTCGACGACTTGCTGAAGAAGACCGGGTAGGCGGGTAGCACCTCGGGCAACCCCTTGGCTCGCAGCGACTCGATGGCGTGCGCGGCATAGTTCATCCCCAGGCAGATAATGTTTTGGCGCGGCTGCGGGATAGGGGCCAGCAGCGTCACCCCATCCAGGGGTCTGCCGCCATCTGCCTTCGCTACGCGGCTGCGAGCCGCCTCCAGTGCCGCCGGGCCTGCCGCGATCAGAGTCAGCATATCCGGAGCGATGTCGCTCAGGTCAATGACTGTATGGTTATGAACCGCGCCAACCCGTGCGACGGCGCTATCGAGGTACGTAACCAGCCGCATATGAGGAATCCTTTTTTAGATTTTAGATTTTAGATTTTAGATTGCGGATTTTAGATTTTAGATT
>CAIXLU010000211.1 GCA_903920315.1 uncultured Oscillochloris sp. | reverse complement strand
TTTGCGTCATACCGTACGTACGGTTTGACGCAAAGACGCAAAGAGAGAGAGAACAGCGTTACTTCTGCGGTATTGCCAATAAGGCATTCCTGCGCGCCGCATTGGCATGTATGACAGAGGAATAATTGTGCGTATCGCGATGCTGAGTGTCCACAGTAGCCCTCTCGCCCGACTCGGCGGAAAAGAAGCGGGGGGCATGAATGTCTATGTACGTGAACTGGCGCGCGAACTGGGCCGTCACGGCGTACCGGTGGATATTTTTACCCGCAGCCAGGATCGCCGCGTACCCACGATTGAGCCGCTGTCGTGCGGGGCGCGGGTGATCAACCTTCACACCGGCCCAGCCGCACCCTATGCCAAGGACTGGGTTCTCACCTACTTGCCTGAATTTGTGAGCCGGGTGCGCTGCTTCGCCGAGGGCGAGGATCTCACCTACGACCTTATCCACAGCCATTACTGGCTTTCGGGCGAGGCCGCCCTCCGTCTACGTCGTAGCTGGGGTGTGCCGGTGATGCACATGTTCCACACCCTCGGCGCGATGAAGAACAGTATTGCTCGTAGCACGGAGGAGACAGAGACGAGCCAGCGCATCGCTATTGAGCGGCGGCTCATGCAGGAGGTGGATACTGTGGTGGCGGCAACAACCCTCGACCGGGCGCAGATGGTCTGGAACTACGGAGCCAATGCCGAGCGCATCCGGGTGGTGCCTTGTGGGGTGGATTTGAGCCGTTTCCAGCCCACGGATCGTGCGACAGCCCGTGGGCGCCTCGGTCTGCCTGCTGATGAGGAACTGCTGCTCTGCGTAGGCCGTATGGAGCCGCTCAAGGGTATGGATGCGCTCATCCGCGCCTTGGCTCTGCTGGATACCGAGGAACCTGCCCAGCGCAGCCGCAGGCGTGTCCTGCTGATTGGTGGAGATGACGAGACCCGGCCAGACGACTGGAACAGCGAGCAGCGCCGTCTCAATGCTTTACGCCACGAACTCGGCGTAGCCGACCGGGTGAACTTTCTAGGTACCCGGCCCCACGAGCAACTCTCCGACTACTTCTCTGCCGCCACTGTGGTGGCCGTCCCATCGCACTATGAGTCATTCGGGATGGCGGCTCTAGAGGCGCTGGCCTGCGGTGCGGCGGTGGTTGCCTCAAACGTCGGTGGCCTGGCCCTGACAATTGAGGATGGCCGCAGCGGATTGCTCTTCCCCCCCAATGACCATATAGCCCTCGCCGCACAGATCCGCGTGATCCTCAAAGACCGCACCTACGCCGAGAAACTAGAGTCTGGAGCCCGTCGCCGAGCCAGCGAGTACGGGTGGTCCACGGTCGCACGGCGAATTATGGCGATCTACGAGGATCTGGTGTTGGCGGGCGCAACCGCACGTGCGGCGAGACACCCCCGTAGCCAGGTCTCGTAGCGCCGTGCCTAAAAGTGTCACTTGCCTATATGCAAGAATATCTTTCGCCCAGCCTGAGCGACTGCAACGCCGTTAATGCAGATTTTGCGCATTACAGCGCAAAATCTGCACAGACTGCCTACGCTTGACAAGGCAATATCCACGTATTATACTTTGGTCTAACACTCAGATTTTTATTTATGTTGAAAGCGTGCGCTCTGGCGAAGCGGTGCAGGATGGCCCTGTAGTACCCGCTTGGGGGGCACGTGTTCTGTCTTAACGCCGCGAGCGTCTGGAAAGGCAACACATGCTATGAGTGGAAAAGCACCGAAAGATCCGCGCTTTCCCGATCTTTCCTACACCGTCTTAGACGGTGCACGATCAACACGGGTAGCCGGGGGCCGCACGATCGAGGAGCTTGAGCCGGAGTACAGGATTAAAGGACGGACAACGTTCAGCTCGCTCTTTAAGTATGACCCGTTCGATTTCTGGGTCGGGCCGTTCTACGTAGGGTTCTGGGGATTCATCTCCGTACTGGGGATCATCTTTGGTACCTACTTCTATGTGAACGCGGTGATCATCAACGGGCCGTACTCCCTCCCGCAGAACTTCTTTGCGGGCCGGATTGACCCACCGCCGGCGATTGTGGGCCTTGCGTTGGCGACACCGGGTCAACCAGGGTTTGCCTGGCAGATGACGGTTTTGTTTGCCACCACGGCGTTTATCGGCTGGATGATGCGCCAGGTTGACATCAGCATGAAGCTGGACATGGGCTACCACGTGGCAATCGCCTACGGTGTGGCCGTCTCGGCGTGGATAACGCTCCAGATCCTCCGCCCGATTGCGATGGGCCAGTGGCACGAGGGTTTCGTGCTGGGCGTGCTGCCGCACCTGGACTGGATCTCCAACTTCGGCTACCGCTACAAAAATTTCTTCTATAACCCGTTCCACGCCATCGGCATCACGGGCCTGTTCACCTCAACCTTTCTGCTGTCTGCACACGGCTCGATCATCCTGAGCGCGGCGCAGTATCGTGGCGCTGACAGCGGTGATATTGAGGATACCTTCTTCCGCGATGTGCAGTACTACTCGGTTGGCGAGACAGGCATTCACCGGCTGGGATTTATCGTGGCCTGCGGCGGTGTCCTCTCGGCCAACATGTGCATCCTGCTCTCGGGCTGGGTCGTGCAGGACTGGGTGAGCTTCTGGAACTTCTGGAATAGCCTGCCATTCTGGAGCGGCGTGTAGCGAAAGAGGTTAGTGATTATGGCAACGATGACACCGCCCTCCGGCGATATAAAGCTGGGGCCAGATCGCAATGGCAGGATTGGTAAACCCCTTCATCTGCCGATTCTTGAAAATCTCGGCTTCGACAGCCAGTTCGGCCCCTACTACCTGGGGATCTGGAATGTCGCGGCCTTCTTCTTCGGGATCATGTTTACCTTCATCTGGCTGACGGTGATGTTCTCTCAGGTAGGCTGGAACCCGGTTGCCTTCGTGAAGTACTTTGTGGTGCTTCAGATTGACCCGCCATCGGCGCTGTATGGGCTGAGTTTTCCGCCGCTGGAAGAGGGCGGCTGGTGGTTGGCGAGTACCTTCTTCCTGACGCTGGCGATCCTGTGCTGGTTCATGCACATCTACACACGGGCGCGAGCGCTGGGGTTGCGACCCTACCTGGCCTACGGGTTCAGTGGCGCGGTGGTGCTGTACTTGGTGATCTACATCATCCGCCCGATGTGGATGGCCGACTGGTCGGAGGCACCCTCCCACGGAATCAAGGCGCTGCTGGACTGGACGAACAACGTAAGCATCCGCTACGGGAACTTCTACTACAACCCGTTCCACATGCTTTCGATCTTCTTCCTGCTCGGCTCAACCGTGCTACTGGCGATGCACGCCGGCACCATCTGGGCGCTTGAGAAGTACGCCGCCCACGAAGAATGGGCCGAAATGCAGGCTCCCGGCACGGGCACCGAGCGTGCTCAGTTGCTCTGGCGCTGGTGCATCGGCTTCAATGCCAACGCCTACTCGATCCACCTGTGGGCCTTCTGGTTCGCATGGCTCTGCGGCATCACCGGTGCAGTCGGGATCTTCCTCAGCCAGCCGACCTTTGTGGCCAACTGGTTCCAGTGGGGCATCGAGGCGGGGATCAACTTCCCGCAACTCCCGCCCGGCCCCTGATCCATCACGGCTCTCGGCCCATAATCGTATGAAGAGCGGCGGCGATCTCTTGAAGGTCGTCGCCGTTTTCTGCGCTGTCCAGTATCCACACGTTGGGGCCAACCAGCAACTCCAGGGCGATGACTGGGCGCATCTGGCGGAGTATGACGCCCACGAGGAGCGGTCGGCGGCGCAGGCGTATCGCACCAATCTGTGCGAAGGCGAGGCTCTGGCGGCGCGCCTTGCCCACCCGGCTCATCTGAATAAAAGTCAGATCTCCCTCAGTGGCATCGGCAATGATCTGGTTGCGAGTGGTGAGTACAGCATAACCGCCGATGGCCCGTTGCATACCCAGGCTCCCCAGAAGGCCGGCAAGGACGGCGGAGATGGCCGCTACGCCAAAACCAATACCCTGGACGCTCGCGATCACTCCGCTGCCGATGATCGCCACCGCAACCAGGATGAGAGTGGAACCCAAAGAGATCCGCCGGTAGCCTGCAGCCCGGTTTGCCTCTGGCAATGAATCTAGGCACAGCCGAACCTCACTCTGCTCGACAATCTGGTAATAGGGGGTTAGCCCTAGTCGTCGGCCCACCCGCTGGCGTGGCCAGCGTGCCCCTGCGCTATCGCTCATGAATGCCCTACTCGGTAATGCTGTGCGTATCTCGCGGGTACATCATCGCCGGATTTGCATTATTCCACAAGCTATGGTACACTCTCTGACGTCGAGCGGGAGTGGCTCAGTTGGTAGAGCGGCACCTTGCCAAGGTGCAGGTCGCGGGTTCGAATCCCGTCTCCCGCTCCAATCAGGAAGAAGGCTCTGTGGAGAACCACAGAGCCTTCTTTGGCGTGTACTGAGGCTGCTGGAACCGCGCTGGGGTTTCTCTCCACCATCTTAGCTCAGTTCCGCAGCCACTCAAGGTTATATTTACATCTTCCCCTATTCGATGCGGAACGGGATCCCACGTGCGACACCACTGTTGATACCCTGGATAGTCAATACCCAGGTGCCGTGGGGAGCGTCAGTCGGCGACGCCCAACTGAT
>CAIXLU010000210.1 GCA_903920315.1 uncultured Oscillochloris sp. | reverse complement strand
GCTATTCGCGATGGGCGTATCATTGCCTTGGGCAGCGAGGGCCATGTGCAGGCCACCACGGCATCAGCCGGTGGCAGTGAAGGCATTAACCTCCACGGGCGGGCGGTGCTGCCCGGTATTACCGACGCCCACGTGCATATCAACTACCAGGGAATGTCGAGCCAAGAGGTGCGCCTCACCGATGTCGGCAGTATCGCCGAGGCGGTGAGCCAAGTCGCCGACCGCGCTCGCGGTCTGGCACCCGGCGCATGGCTGCATGGCAGCGGCTGGAATCACTCGGCCTGGGGAGGTCAGTGGCCCTCGTGCCGTGATCTTGATGTGATCAGTCCCACAAACCCGATCATCCTTACGCGCAAGGATGGCCACTCGATCTGGGTGAACAGCGCGGCCCTGGCCCTGGCGGGCATCAGCGACGCAACCCCCGATCCGGTTGGCGGTCACATCCAGCGTGACCAGAGCGGTGTGGCGACGGGCATTCTTTTGGAGAATGCGATGGAGTTGATCCGCGCTGTGGTGCCATCTCCTCGCCCCGAGGAGCGTCTTGCCATGCTGCGGATGGCCCTGCACGAGGCGCTGAGCTACGGGATCACCAGCCTGCACATTCCGCCCGCCATTCGCCCCAGCGACGGCCGCGAGGTTCTCTCTGATCTCCAGATCCTGCGCGAGCGCGGCGAACTGAACGTGCGCTGCCTGACACATATCTCGGCAGACGACCTCGACGCGGCGATTGCCCTGGGGCTGCGCAGCGGCCTGGGCGATAATCTGCTGCGTATCGGTGGGCTAAAACTCTTCGCCGATGGCTCCCTCGGCTCGGAGAGCGCCGAGATGCTGAGCAACTACGAGGGTCGTGATCACGCAGGTATGGCGACGATTGAGCCTGAGGTGCTAAAGAAGACGGTGGCGCGGGCCAACGCTAATGGGATCAGTGTGGTCGTCCATGCAATTGGCGATGCGGCGAACCGTAAGGTGTTGGACGCGATTGAACTGGTCCGTGGCGACGGCAACCTGCCGACTTTGGCGATGCCCAACCGCATTGAGCATTGCCAGGTACTCCACCCCCAAGACATCAGCCGATTCGCCGCACTGGGCGTGGTCGCCTCAATGCAGCCCATCCACTGCACGAGCGACATGGATAGCGCCGATGAGCTGTGGGGTGTACGCAGCGCCCACGCCTACGCATGGCGCGAACTGCTGACCAGCGGAGCCACCCTGGCCTTCGGCTCGGACGCCCCGGTTGAGACGATGAACCCCTGGCCCGGTATTCACGCCGCCGTGACTCGCCAGCGGCCAGACGGCCATCCGACAGGCGGCTGGTACCCCCGGCAGCGCCTCACGGTTGGCGAGTCAATTGACGCCTACTGCGTCGGCCCCGCCATCGCAAGCGGCGAGGCGAGTCAGAAGGGCCGGATCGTCCCTGGCAAACTCGCCGATTTGGTAGTTCTCACGGGCGACCCGTTTCACAGCACGCTAAACGAACTGCACGCAATCACCGCCGCGATGACCTTCGTGGGGGGCACGGTTGTGTTCGAGCGATAAGTTATAGATCTTTATATTGATGTTCGGCGACTTCGTCGCCGAACATCAATATAAAGCGAGTTTGGGGCGCAGCCCCATGTGTTACACGAAGGAAGTAGAACGTCATGTTCCGTAACCGACAGCTTATGGCCGTAGTGAGCGGCCATTTTATGATTGACTTGCTGAATAGCACCGGAGCCGTGCTGCTGGCGGTGCTGGCCGGACCACTTGGCCTAAGCAATATTCAGATCGGCACCGCACTGACGGCCTATATACTAATTGGCGCGCTCTCGCAGCCACTGTTTGGCCTACTGGCCGACCGGCTGCACGGCAAGGCCATGCTGCTGGCCGGAGTCGGCGTACTCTGGATATCCACGTTCTCCGCTTTGGTGGCCCTGGCCCCAAACTGGACCATGCTGCTGCCGGTCTTCCTGCTTGCGCCGCTGGGCAGCGGACTCTTTCACCCGGTCGGTACGGCGGCGGCGGCGGCATCTGACCCCGAGCGGGCCAGCAGTGCCACGGCGATTTTTTTCTTTGGCGGGCAGGCGGGATTGGCCCTTGGGCCGTTTCTGGCGGGCTATCTGATCGGACACTTCGAGCGCATCGGGATGATTCCCCTGGCCGCATTCGCTCTGTTCCCCGCTCTGCTGCTCTTCCACACCAGCCGCGCCGAAACCGTCCACTCCCACCGTGCGGCCAGATCCTCCCGCCCGCAGGCCGAGCGTACCCACATCGCCACCAGCCTGATTGTGGCCTTCATCGTGCTGGTGGCTGTGCGCTCGTCCATCCAGGCCACCTACCAGTCGTTTCTACCCAAGCTCTTTAGCGACCGTGGCTGGGAGCCAGCGATGTTCGGGCTGCTGGCGGGTGTCTTTATGGGCGCTGGCGCGATTGGCCAGGTGATCACTGGCATGATAGCCGACCGCTTTGGCATGCGGGTAACGGTGATCTGGCCGCTGCTGCTGAGCATTCCCACCGGATTGATCTGCTTTTTGGCCCCCTCAAGCTGGGAGATCTTTGTCGCCTGCGCTGTCACCGGCCTGCTGGTGGGTGGTCAGCATAGTGTGCTGGTGGTGTACGCCCAACAATTGCTGCCGGTGAAGCAGGGCTTTGCCGCCGGCCTGATCTTGGGCTT
>CAIXLU010000209.1 GCA_903920315.1 uncultured Oscillochloris sp. | reverse complement strand
GGATGGCAGGCTATAGCTGCACCCCCCCAACAAGAAAGAGAGGTTCGAGGCACCAGCCTCTGTCTCAGTGGCCACATCCTGGCGGGCCAGCGCACGCGCACGTTCCTCAAGCACCGACCGTGCGGTCGATTCGCTGCGAAGTAGATCTAGGTGCATCGGCGCCTCCTGATTGACGAGAGCGGTTACAGCGTTGTTAGGTGTCGAACCCAACGGCGTTAGTCTACCACTTAGGTGGCACGGTGATAAGGTGAAGCACGTAACCACACGGTTATTATTTCTACGTGCGCCGGGGCTGTTCTTAGGATATCGGCTTGCTGCGCAGACGAGCCACTGTCTCTAGCAGGGCGCGCTGGCAACGCTGCGGCGGCAGCCCGCGCATGATTAACTCCATATCGTCCACAACCATCTCGCCCATACCCGTCCAGATCTCGGGGATGTTGCCAGCGCGGTGGGCTGAGAGGACGGTATTGGGTGTCCTGCGCACCCGGTGGTCGGCCGGAATCGGCTCTGTGGGATAGACATCAATCGCCGCACGGATGTGTCCGGCGGCGGCCGCATCTAGCAACGCATCGAAGTCCACCACGCCAGCCCGGCTGATCAGCACAACAACCGATCCTTTGGCCATAGACGCAAAGTGATGTGCGCCGATCTGACCCTGGTTCTCGGTGGTCGTCGCCGCCAGGATGAAAAGCACATTTGACCATGAGAACAAGCCGTCAAGGTCAACCGGCTTAACACCCATACCACGCAGCACACTCGGATGAATCCACGGGTCGTAGACAAGGATGTCGTCGGAGAAGGGCCGCATGAGCGGCAGCAGCGCCCGCCCGAGGTTGCCACAGCCGAGCAGTCCTATCGTCTTGCCACTGAGCAGAAACGAGTCGTAGTTATCGTGTTCGCCGTAGAGCGACTCATCGCCGCGACGAATGGCGGCATCAGCATCAACGATCCGGCGTGCGGCGGCCAGTGCCATCCCCAGGGCCATCTCTGCGACGGGAGGGGCGAATACCGGCCCGGTCGAGATTACGTAGATAGTGCGACGGTGACACTCTTCGTAGTTGATGTTCGGCAAAAAATTGCTTTCGACGTTGGCGATCATGCGCAGATGTGGCGCACGGTCGAGCCTCTCCTGCGGCATCGCTGTCTGTCCAATGATTGCGATAGCATGGGGCAGATGCGCCTCGATCAGTGCGTCGGGGGCGGGCGAACCCTCGTGCCAGATGACACGGCCAAGCCGCTCAAGCCGCTCCCTGTCCACCGGGCTAAGGATGAGATCGAGCGGGCGCGGGTACGGATCCATCAGGATAACGGGGTCTGTGATTGACATTGTAGGTACTCCTTTTGTTATAGCCGAGAGCCGGACACCAGTGACTATTTTCATACGAGAGACATGATGCAGGCTTGTAGATTATATGCTCTAGCAAGAGGGCAGGATGATGCAACCTTCCTGATCAATGTAGCGTCCCACGGACAGAATGTAAACTTCGTCGAGACATCACGCAGCCAAAGGACACATACCGTGAATATCAACCAAAAGCAGACCCGTGTCGCAGGCATCGCCCTGATCTCCATTGGTGTCGTTGCCGTCTTCCACCTGTGGTGGATTATTCTACCCGCGTTGCTGGCCGCCGGTGGTGTGGCGATCTACCGCCGCCAGCGCTCCCTTGGCCGCACAAACGATGCCGTCCAGGGTGCGCTTTGGGGCGTTGGTCTGGCCCTGCTACTGTTGATCCACTTTATCTTCCCTGGCGTCCTTCTGCTCGGCGGGGCCAGTCTGCTGCTGCGCGGCCACGAACTTGAGGCCGACCAGCGGGTTCATGGGATGCTCGCCACCATCATGAGCCGCCGCACTCCGGCCCAGCCTCCGATCCAGCCAGTCACCTCGACACGGGTGACGATTGTCAACGTTGAACAGCCGAGTACGGGCGAGACGGTTCGCCTGCGGTAAGACGCGTATAAAAGGGGGCGAGGAAGGCGTTGCCTTCCCCGCCCCTTTTGTGCGTCTCGGGAGAGGACAAGGTTTCACGTTTACTGTTAGTCGTGACCGACTACTGCTGGCTCAACTTCCTGAACACGCCCAATCTGGCCGTCCTCCAGCCGCACCTTGATCCCACGCGAGTGCTGCGCCGCCGAGGTGAGGATGTCCTTCACCACACCGAGCGTTCTCCGTCCCGTGCGCTGATCTTCCTTGCGTATGATTGCCACCCGCAGCCCAGGCCGGATGTCTTTGCGATATTGTCCGTTCATCGCTCCTCCCTCCCATAATTTCGGGGTATTGTACACGAGTCGCATGGTTGTCTGGTGCAAAGATCGCAGGTCGCTCGTGCCGTGGGCGTAAACGCCTCGGCTACGTTTACGAAGGCCGCTGAAGCGGCCTATGTGAGGCCGCGAAGGCATTCAGCCCCACGGCGATACGGTGGCAGGACATTGCATTAGCCATGCACCGACATGCGGGGCTGGTGCAAAGATCGCAGGTCGCTCGTGCCGTGGGCGTAAACGCCTCGGCTACGTTTACGAAGGCCGCTGAAGCGGCCTCACATAGACCGCGAAGGCGGCCTTCGTAGACGTAAGTTCGCCCGTTTACAGGCCGGACACGTAACGTTGCACCAGTTTGTGTGCCATACCGAATGCGCAGATCGTCAGGGTGCGTATAATGTGAGCAGTATTCAGCAGTTTATCTGCTGATGGCAATCCGGCATACATTATCACCGCCAGGGGCTTCTATGCTGATCTGCTCCGATCTTCGCACGGGTGTCGGTTGTGGCGCAATCAACCCGAACGGTATGTCTACCTGCGGGCGCTGCAATAACCCTCTCCGCTACGCCATTGAACTCCACGACCCCGGCGACATCATTGGCCGCTACCGCGTCCAGACGATGATCGGCCACGGCGGATTCGGTGCGGTCTACGCGGTTGAGTCGCTCCAGCGGCCTGGTCTGCTCCTTGCGCTGAAAGAGACGTTTGACCCCGCGAGTATCCGCAGTCTCCAGAACGAGTTCACGATTCTCCAGAGCCTCTCTCATCCGACCCTGCCGCGCTATTATGAGTGGTTTGAGCATCAGGGCAGCGGCTATCTGGTGATGGAGTTGGTCGAGGGCCAGAATCTGGAGGAGATTCTTGTTCGTCGGCGCGGCCCGCTGCCGGAGCCGCAGGTCCTCGGCTATGCGGTTCAGCTCTGCGATGTGCTGAGTTATCTGCACACCCGGCACAGCCCGATCCTGCATCGCGACATCAAGCCCGCCAATATCCGCCTGACCCCCGATGGGCTGATCAAG